>JAQBNJ010000058.1 GCA_028288645.1 Sediminibacterium sp. | reverse complement strand
CAAGTGATTAAAATTGATTGCGGCTTTTTAAATGCTGTAGGGGGAGGGATCGAACCTCCACGAGGCAGTTAGCTATAGCGCAAAGTTCAGTGGTCGACCCTGGTCGAATTCTGCATTGCTGCAGAAGACGGCTCTACACTACGTTTGTCCTGTTATCCTCACCCCCGAGACAAGAGGGCATGTCTGCCAAAAATTTCATCACCCCACAGTATATAAGAACTATTTGTTGTTGACAAGACAATATTACGATGAAATACTGATTCCTTGTAAATAATTCAATAAATATTTTGATAATATAGATATTTTACAATAAATTTATGATAATATTGAATTATTTCAAATAAATGAATAAAAATGGCTGCTAAATTGAATCTTGACAAACTGGATCTCCAGATCATCCAGGAAATGATGGAAGATGCGGAAATATCCTATGCCGACCTGGGAAAGAAACTATTTGTTTCCGGGGGCACCATTCATGTGCGGATCAAGAAACTGGAAGAACTGAAAGTAGTTAAAGGTAAAAAATTATCTGTGGATCTCAAATCCCTTGGTTATGATGTGATCGCTTTTATTGGTGTTTACCTTGAAAAAAGCTCTCTCTACGACAGCGTGGCCAAAGAACTGAAAAAGATCCCGCAGATCGTGAGGCTCAATTATACCACGGGCAATTACAGCATGTTTGCAGAGATCGTTTGTAAAGACATACAGGAACTCCGTTTTGTTTTGCACGATGAATTGCAGAAGATCAAAGGCATCGAACGCACCGAAACCTTTATTTCACTCGAAGAAAGCCTGGACAGGAACGTGGTAGTTGCGCCGCAACAGTAAACTGATTTCCTTACGTAACCTTGTGCCGTAGTGATATTGCCAATAAGATAAATTGTATTTTCACTGTCTATGCAAAGCTCATCATTTGATCTTATTCAAACCACGGCTGTCCTGAAGAATCGCTGGAGGACCATCCTGCTGTTTGTAGTAGCGGCAGCTATTATTGCGACCATCACCGTGTTCCTGGTGCCGCGTTATTTTCGCTCAACAGGAACCGTGGTTTCTGCAAACCCTGCATTGGCGGACAAGGCAAGGCTTTTTAACAGTAACGTACAGATCTTATATTCCTATTTCGGAACAGGCGATGACCTCGACCGTATTTATGGAATAGCGGATATGGGAGGCACTTATGCAAAACTGGTTGATGAATTTTCTTTGATCGATTATTATCAATTAAAAAACGATAGCGCGTCAATTCTTAAAAGCAAAGCTGCCAAATGTTTGCGGAAAGATATTCACCTGGAAAAAACAGAACAGAACCAGTTGCAGATCATCGCCTGGACAAAAAACAAACAACTATCTGCAGATCTTGTAAACCGCATGATCGCGATTATCCAGGAAACAGAAATGGATGTGTGGCAAAAAAATTATCGTCATTCACAGGATGAACTGAACAGTTCCATCACCACCCTTGAAAAAGAATACCAGTCGCTTTCTGACAGTCTCTCAACCATGCATTCGGGAAAACAGCAACTGGCTGTTGCACAGATGCAGACAATTGCGGAACAGATCAGGCAATACAGAAAAACGGCAGATGAATTCAGGCTCGCATCACAAACACCCCCCGCAGCATTGTATGTGATGGAAGCTGCATCGCCCGCTGCCTATGCAGAAAGGCCTGACAAACCAATCATCATCCTTACTTCTTGTTTGGTGGCATTTATTTTCAGCAGTTTGCTTGTATTGGTGAACGACAGAAAAAAAATGGCCTGATATGTTTGCCCGTGTATGGCCATATCAGACAAAAATGCTGTTGTCATTATTTATTTTTTTAGTGAGTATTGTCCTGTCTATTGTTGAACAGCAGCCACTTTATATTTTAATTTCTTTCGCATGGATAGTTGCACCGTTTGTTTTTGAAATGGTGATTGTAAAGCCGGAAAAAATATTCTGGCTCCTGTTGATTGTACTGCCTTTATCAACTGAACTGAATATCACACCACAATTGGGATTTGATTTTCCTGATGAGATATTACTGGTATTGTTAACCGGAATCGCATTGGTAAAAATGATCCATCAGCCGAAATGGATCCCGGATTCATTGAAGCGGCATCCTTTGTTTATGTGGCTGATGATCTATGCCTGCTGGCTATTTATCACCTGCCTGTATTCTGTGGAACCTGTTTTATCCGTTAAATATATATTGGCGAAAGTTTGGTACGTCATTCCTTTCGTGGTATTGCCGCAGGTGATTCTCATATCACAGAGCAGGATACAAAAATTAGCCTTGTGTCTTTTGATTCCCATGTTAGTGGTAGTGATACAAACTCTGGTAAGACATTCTTTGTATCAATTCTCTTTTGAAAATGTAAAGAAAACACTCGCGCCATTTTTCCGGAACCACGTGAATTATTCTTCGATGCTGGTTTGCCTGTTACCTGTTGGCTGGTGCGCCTGGAAATTAACGCCTGCTGATCACCCCAAAAGAAAATGGATATTGATTGGATTATTGATTGGCCTTACGGGATTGGTCTTCGCCTATTCGCGCGGAGCCTGGATCGCGTTGGTGCTGGGGTTTTCAGGAATATGGGTGATACAGAAAAAACTGATGGGCGCGCTTGTTATGATTGCCATTACAGGTGTGATCGTTTCAACCGTATGGTTGGTGACGGATAAAAATTATATGCAATTCGCACCCGATCATGACCGAACTGTTTTCCATACCGATTTCGGCGAACACATGCGCGCAACCGTTGAACTAAAAGACGTGTCCACCGCAGAAAGATTTTACCGCTGGATAGCAGGCGCAAGAATGCTGGCTGAAAAACCGATCACAGGTTTTGGCCCCAACAGTTTCTACCCTCATTACAAACCCTACACGGTTGGAAGATTTGAAACCTGGGTAAGCGATAACAAAGAGCATTCTACTGTGCACAATTATTTTATTCTAACTGCACTGGAACAAGGTGTTGGTGGTTTGGTATTGTTTTGCATTTTGTATT
>JAQBNJ010000039.1 GCA_028288645.1 Sediminibacterium sp. | reverse complement strand
TCGCCATACTGATCTCCTGCCTGGGATTATTTGGCCTTGCTACTTTCAGCGCTGAACAAAGAACAAAAGAAATAGGTATCAGGAAAGTATTAGGTGCGAGTGTATCAAATCTCGTGTTACTCATTTCGAAAGATTTTATCAAACTCGTATTGATCGCTATTGTGTTCGCCTCGCCGCTTGCCTGGTGGATCATGAATAAATGGTTACAGGATTTTGCCTATAGAACCAATATCGGCTGGACAGTGTTTGTATTATCCGCTTCTATCGCCTGTGTCATCGCATTTATCACGGTGAGTACACAGGCAATCAGGGCGGCGATATCAAATCCGGTGAAGAGTTTACGAACAGAATAATGCGTTTGGAGTTTGGTGTTTGTGGTTAGGCGTTCTTAACCACAAACACCAAACTCCAAACCCCAAACCTTACAATATGCTTAAAAACTATCTCCGCACCGCCCTCCGCAATTTCTGGAGAAACAAGACCTTCTCATTCATCAACACCACCGGTATGGCGCTTGGCATGGCTTTCTGCCTGCTGATATTGCTTTGGGTGCAGGATGAGAAAAGTGTAGATGCTTTTCACGCCAATGCGGATCAATTGTATAGTGTATATGAAAAACAGTTTTACGATAATAAAAAAGAAGGGAATTATAATACACCTGGGATACTGGCGGATGAAATAAAGAAAACGATCCCGGAAGTATCTTTCGCCTGTAGCTACGGCTGGACGGGCAACCGCTCTTTTTCAGTTGGCAATAAGATACAGAAAGAAAAAGGAAATCATGCAGGGGCTGATTTTTTTGTCATGTTCAGTTACCCATTGTTACAAGGTTCTGCAGCAACCGCATTGGCCGAACCTGTTAATATTACCATCTCAAGAAAAATGGCCGCTGATTTCTTTGGCAGTCCTGAAAATGCGATGGGCAAGACCATCCGTTATCAAAACAAAAAAGATTTTACGGTATCCGCAGTTTTTGAGAACCTGCCGCAAAATGTTTCTGACCGCTTTGATTACATCATTAACTGGCAGACTTTTCTTGAGGATAATTCATGGGCAAAAGAATGGGATAACAATGGTCCGAAAACTTTTCTCATGCTTCGTAAAGACGCCAATGTTACACTGGTTGAAAATAAATTACTTCATTTTATTGACAAATACAACAATGATAAAGCTTCCGGGTTTTCCATTGAATTGGGCCTGCAAAGATTTGATGAAAAATACCTTCATGGAAATTTTAAGAATGCGGAGATCGATGGCGGACGTATTGAATATGTAAAGCTGTTCAGCCTTACCGCCATTTTTATTCTGCTGATCGCCTGTATCAATTTCATGAACCTTACCACAGCACGTTCTGTTAAACGCGCAAAAGAGATCGGCATCCGTAAAGTGGTGGGCGCACTCCGGCCTGCCTTAATACGGCAATTTATCGGTGAAGCAGTGCTGCTTTGCTTTTTTGCTGTGATCATTGCATTATTAGTTACCATTCTTTTGCTGCCGGTATTCAATGATCTCACTGGCAAGAATATCCGGTTCCCATATACAAATACACAATTCTGGATGGCAATTGCTATCCTTACACTTTGTACAGGTTTTGTTGCAGGCAGTTACCCGGCGTTATTGTTATCTTCTTTTAGCCCGGTAAGGGTATTGAAAGGCAGTTTAAAATTTACTTCGGGCGCCGTATGGTTTAGAAAAGGATTGGTTGTATTCCAGTTCGCGCTGTCCATTATACTGATCATCGGTACTATCGTGGTGGCAAGACAGGTGAATTTTATTCAAACAACCAACCTCGGTTATGACAAGGAAAATCTTTTGTACATACCTATTGAAGGCGAATTAGGTGATAAGTACCAGGTATTTAAACAAACCGCTTTGGCAATGGAAGGAATTGAATCAATATCACATATTGACCAATCACCCACCATACTTGATAACGGCACAGGTGGAGTTGACTGGATAGGCAAAACGCCTAACACAAAACCCCAATTCACGCCTGAAACCGTGGGATATGATTTTATAAAAACCATGAAACTGGAAATGAAAGAAGGAAGGGATTTCTCCAAAGATTTCCCCACAGATTCAGTTGGCTATGTTGTGAATGAAACTACCGTCCGGAAGATAGGTTATACAGACCCGATAGGTAAACCGCTTACCCTCTGGAAAAAGAAAGGCAATATTATTGGGGTGATAAAAGATTTCCATCATAACTCTATGCATGAAGAGATCAGCCCATTGATCCTTCATTTAGAAGAGAAAAGAAGTAATGGAAATATCCTGGTTCGTATAAAACCTGGAAAAACAAAACAATCGCTTGCAGCGTTGGAAAAACTTTACAAAGAACTTAATCCTGCTTTTCCTTTCACCTACCAGTTCTCTGACCTTGAATACACCAAACTGTATAAAAGCGAACAGATGGTCGGCTCGCTGTCGCGTTATTTTTCTTTCCTGGCAATTTTTATATCCTGCCTCGGCCTTTTAGGGCTCGTTATGTTTACCGCGGAACAACGTACCAAAGAATTTGGTATCAGGAAAGTCCTGGGCGCCACTGCGGGTTCTTTGTTCTCATTGCTATCAAAAGAATTCTTAGTGCTTGTGCTGCTTGCCTCGGTGATCGCCTTCCCTATTGCCTGGTACGTGATGAATAAATGGCTACAGGATTTTGTATACAGGGAAGAGATAGGCTGGTGGGTTTTTGCGGTGGCAGGTATTGCGGCGATATGCATCGCATTGATCACGGTCAGTTTCCAGGCGGTCAAAGCAGCTACGGTCAACCCCGTGAAGAGTTTGCGAAGTGAGTAAGAATATTGTTTTAAATGTTGAATTATAAATGTTGAATGAGGGCCCGGTAAATTCTTGCTCTTCCATTTAAAATTCAAAATAAATGATTTAAAAAAGTAACGAAATGCGCCCTCATCCGTTTTACCTGACCCGTTCAACGCCAAAACAAAACCTATGCTGATCAACTACCTCAAGATCGCCTTTCGTAACCTCTGGAAGAACAAGGCTTTTTCCGCGATCAATATCATCGGTCTCTCCATCGGCCTGGCCGCTTTTATCCTTATCACGTTATATGTGGTGGACGAATTAAGTTATGACCGGTACAACGAGAAAGCCGACAGGATCTACCGTATCAACTCCAATATCAGGTTTGGTGGAAATGACCTCTCGCTGGCAGTAACCTCGGACCCTATGGGCGCCACATTGAAAAAGGATTACCCGCAGGTAGAGGAATATGCCCGTATCTATTATAATGGCCCGGCGCTGATGAAAAAAGGCACACAGTTCATCAGCGAAATGGATGTGGCTTATACAGATTCTACCCTCTTCAATGTATTTACTTTCCCTGCAATTAATGGGGATACAAAGACCGCTTTGAATGAACCCAATACAGCGGTGATCAGCGAAACCGCGGCAAAAAAATATTTTGGCACAACAGATGCAGTGGGAAAAAGCCTGGAGTTCAACAATAACCAGCTTTACAAGGTAAATGCTGTTATCAAAGACATTCCCCGCAATACACATTTCCATTTTGATT
>JAQBNJ010000553.1 GCA_028288645.1 Sediminibacterium sp. | reverse complement strand
GAAGTGCTGTAAACAAAGCGGTTCAGCTCATCATTCGCTTTTTGTAATTCATCAACCTTTGCACGTAATTGTTTTTTTGTCTGGTACAGCTCATAGGCGTTCTGAATGGCTGTCATCAACTCCATCTCATCCCATGGCTTCTTTAAGTACCGGAAAATCTCGCCTTTGTTGATCGCATCGATCAGTGACTCGAGGTCGGTATAACCTGTAAGCAGGATCCTTACCGGATTTGGGTGGGCCTTCCGAACGATATTAAAAAATTCGGCGCCCGTGGTCTTAGGCATTCTTTGATCGGCGAGAATAACATGTATGTCTTTGTCGTTCAGGATATTCATTCCGTCCGTTACGTTCAAAGCAGTATGAATATCATAGTGTCGCCGGAAACTGGCCTGGAATGCCTGGAGATTATTGATCTCATCATCAATATACAATACACGTATTTTGGACTCCAAAGGATGAATCATGCAGTTAGATATTGGTTTTAAGAAAACGCCGATTGTGGCAGCGTCTTGTATAAAGATATTATAAATTCTGCACCTTTTCCTCTTGCCGACAGTACTTCTATTTTTCCCTCATGTTTCTGGATGATCTTGTATACGATGGATAACCCGAGCCCGGTGCCCTCTCCCACATCCTTGGTTGTAAAGAACGGATCAAATATTTTTTGACGGACCTCATCGGTCATGCCCACGCCGGAGTCTTTGATGCTTATTTCCATTTTATCATCCACATCCCGCGTTGAGATGTTGATCGTTTCCTCTGCTTCCTGGTGTTCTTTTTCCTTGATGGCCTGTATGCCATTGCTGATGATATTCATGAATACCTGGTTCAGTTTACCGGGGAAGCATTCGATCTCGCCATGCGCCTGGAAATCTTTTTTGATAACGATATTGGAAGGCAATGAATTTTTCAACAGGATCAATGTAGAGTCGATGCCCTCATGAACATTTACGATTTTCACTTCGCTTTCATCCAGCCTGCTGAAATTGCGAAGGCCCATTACAATTTCTGCCGTACGCTCGGCGCCATCGTGAATGCCTTTCACGAGATTGGTGATCTCGTCTTTTACATAGTCAACATCGATCTGCTTTTTGAGTTTGTTGATCTCTATAAGTTTGCCTGCAAAATCAGCGTCAGGGATCGTATGCAAAGTATCGTACGCATCAATGATCTCGATCAGGTCCTTGATATCCATTTCCAGCGGCCTGATATTGGATTTTACGAAGTTGATCGGGTTGTTGATCTCGTGCGCGATACCGGCGGTTAACTGCCCCAAAGATGCCATCTTCTCTGCTTCCACCAATTGTATCTGTGTATCTTTCAGATCCTGCAAAGCGGTACTGAGATTGGTATTGGATGACTGCAGCTCTTCTGTTCTTTCAGCTACTTTCTTTTCCAGCATTACGTTCTGCTCTTTGATCAGTTGCTGGTTCAGTTCCATGCTTCGCAGCGTCTCTGCCTGTGATTGTTCCTTTTCCTTTCGAAGCACATTGATCTTATCAGCCAGGGCGATAGAGAGCAATGCGATCTCCATGGATGAGCCGACATAAATAATGTAGGTTGTAAAATTGTTATAGGGAAGAACGGCAAGGTTCCTTAATATCAAAATAATAAACGTGATCAGGAAGAACAACCAGGCGGTCAGGTAGAAATAGGCTGGCCGGAAATTTTTCTTGGCCATGTATAAACTCGTTCCCAATACCGATATCACACCCAGCAACCCGTTATAATTAAGTACCTGGTAACTGAAGTTGAGGTTCCCTAAAAATGCGCTGATCAGCCCTGATAGATAGATCAGCACCAGTAATTGCAACCAACGGTGTACCCTTTTCGCATGTTCACCTGTTCGCAGGAAGTGCATACTGAATACCAGTCCCGCAATAGAAGATAGATTGGAAGTAACCACAACCGCATACCTGTTAAGCCCGGGATGGCCGGGCCATATAAACCTGAATTCATATCCTGTAAATGTTGTTTGCGCAATAGCCAGGCAAAGGATATATACAACATAGTATACGTAACTCCTGTCTCTTGTAGCAAAGAACAAAAACAAATTATACAGGAACATTACGATCAGCACGCCGAGGTAGATACTGGTAATTACGTTTTGCAAATTCACCTCCTCGTATAGAGAATCTGTGGTCAGCACTTTTGCCGGAACGATGATCGGATGCTCACTATATACATGCAAAAGATATTGCTGCGATGAACCCGGCGGCGACTGCAGGTTGAAAATGATATTGGGTGATACAACTGTTTCGTTGGCTCCTATGACTGCATTTCCCTGCTCAGCAAGCAAAGTCGTATTCATTGAGTCTGCCCTGTACAGGCTTACCCTCGAAAGATTTGAGTAACCGATATTAAGGAACAATTTTGTTGATGAGGACCTGTTCTGTACCGAAAACCTGAACCAAACACTTGTTATGTTATTAGGATAGATGGGTATCCGTCCATTGGTGTTTACAAATTTTCCGGTGCGCATTACCTGCGCTGCGGTTAACGTTCCGGAACTGTCTACCAGTTCTTCCATATTAGCGGAAACTGTATAGGCCGGTTGTTCATTGGTAATAACAGCTGATTGTGTAAAAGCGTTGTGACAGAACATACAAAGAAAGACAAACAAAAGCAGGATGTCTTTTGCATATCTTCTTCTCAATAAACATAAAAGCAGTTGTCTGTTTTTACAGAACATAAGGAATGATCATTTTGGTCTCCCGTTTATATGCCAGGTAATCATTCCCAAAACGAGCGATCAGTTCTTTTTCCTCGATCCCGATCCGAACATAGTAAGCAATGATCATGGCAATACAAGATATAATAAATCCAGCTAAACTTTCAAGGATCACGCCGCCTGCAATAAGCGCTAAAAAAGCGCCCGTATAACTGGGATGTCTTACAATATGATAAGGTCCTGTTTTAACCAAACGGTGATCGTCTTTGATCTGAACGGTTGCGGTAAAATATTTACCCAGTGATCTTACTGCCCAGGCGCGGAAACTGATACCTGTAACCACCATCAAGATCCCGATCGCAGAATAGATGGTAAAATTGCCGGCGGCATCTTTGAAATAGGCCCAGTCAACTACAGGAACTACAACACTAATAAAAGACATGAGTAATATCAGTATCACTGAAAAACGGTCGCTGCTTTTTTGGTCTCCGGTCTCTTTCACAGAAACAGGCGGTTGTGTGAGCCACATGCTGATACTTCCTATAATAATGAACAATATTTTCCAGTTGAGCATTAAAGCAGGTTTACCCAGTAAGGGCAGAACGATCATCAACATATTACTAACGGAAGCAAGAAATATCTTACGCATCTTCACGAATGTTTATCCGCATGAAGATACGGTTCATAACTTATCTGGAATTCTTTGGGATCAACATTGTCCAGTGTCAGCGCATAATGAATGTTGGTATAGTAATCTTTAAAAGGAGATTTTTCTTTGGCAATATGTACCAGGTTATTGCGGAGGTACATGATCTTTTCTCTTTCGCGTGGATGCGTGGCGGCAAGTTCAAACATATCATCAGAATACACGGCCGTTGCAATGAGGTCGATCTTTGGATAATAAAAAGTGCCCTCTCTCCCAACCTCCTCCAATATTTTTCCGCCCATCCAGTCTTTAAAACGAACGGTTGTTGGCGAACAAAGAGTAAAAAAAGTGGTAATGCCTATCTGGGTCGCCATGGCCATGGCCACACGTGAGGGGAAAAGGCTCCCGATACCAAGACCGGCCACTTCTTTCGAGTTCCAGAGACCTGATAATTCAGCAGCGCCATTTTTGGCGTGCTCCCTTACAATTTCGTAAATGCCTGCGTCCATTTTGCCGGTCGCCTCCTCAATGGGAAGTGGGTGGATGCCATCGGCTATCTGGATCCTTACCCCCCCGTACAACTTAGATCCGTCCAGGGTTTCTACCACAATTACGTAAATAGAACGGCGAAACATCCAGTCATCGGTATTGGTGGTAATATTCTCGATCCCGTATATGGAAAGTACCCTTCGATGGCCCTCTATAAATTTCCGACAGGTCTCGGGGTCATCGATTGCGCGGAATGCCCTGATTCTTATCTCTTTATCTAAATTACCTGTTTGGGGCATCTTTATACTACATTTTATGTAAACAAAATAACGAAAGAATGACCGTTTCTATTATAATTATTGTATAAATGATGGTTTTAGCTACTTTTACGGTATCAATCTATCGAAACCTAAGTAGTCTATGGAAGAACAAAAGATCAATGTGTTATACATTGATGATGAGCCGAATAACATTGTTTCTTTTAAAGCCGCTTTCAGGAGAGTATTCAATATTTTCTCCGCAGAATCAGCAGAAGAAGGAAAAAAGGTGCTTGAGCAGGAGAACATCCATGTGATCCTGAGCGATCAGCGTATGCCCAAAACCACGGGCATCGAATTTTTTCAATCCATTCTCGAGACATATCCCGACCCGATCAGGATATTGATCACCGGTTATACAGATATCAACGCCGTGATCGATGCGATCAATCTCGGCCAGGTATATAAATACCTCACCAAACCATGGATCGAGGAAGAAGTAAAAACATCCATCAAAAATTCATTCGAAGTATTCGATCTCCGTACAAAGAACAGGGAACTCACCGCGAAACTGATGGAAGCAAATGAAAAACTGGAGTTTTTGGCGAGGCAGAACCTGCTTTCTTAGTTTCTGAATAGCGGGAAGCATAATTTGAATATTGAACACTGAATCCCGCAAATGCGGGAAATATTGAACTGAGGCGCCTGGTTCAACATTTCCCGCATTTGCAGGATTCAGTATTCAATATTTCTTTGTTCATGAGAATAACAGCAGCCTTTGTGGTTGAAATTACTCGCATCATGAAGTTTGATTATTCTTTAACACATTTCATACGAGTTTTGATTTTCCCCCCGCGTTGTTAGTTTTTGGTTAAGAACATAACAAACAACCTTTCGGGTGGGTATTCTTATCCACCTTTTTTTATTTTCACGCCGATCCCCTGAAATCTGACGCTGCGATTTTTATACTGCAAAATGTATCCCGACGAAAATGAGCAGCGCACTCAAAAGAATATGAAAAAGGAATGCAAAGCCTGAGATAATGTTCCAGCCTTTTTTGCGCCTGAAAAAATAATGTAACACAAACAGGAGCAGTACCGCGATCGATATAGGTATCAGCATGTTTCCTTCTTCCGAAGAAAATAAATGGGCGTCCAGTTTAGCGATCATGGCCATGATAATAAATATTCCCGGCACCAGGTATAACACCGCTTTCTTCTTTTTAGACAAAAAATAAAGAAAGCAGGTGATCGCCGGTAGAAAAAAGGCAAGGTAAAAAAGGGCGGAAATCATACGATAATATACGAAATCCCGGCTATTTGCTAAAACTAAAATCGATCGATTCAGGATGTAGTGTGAAAGCGGGCACTTCGATCAATACCCCTTCTTTATCCCGTAACCCCCGTTCGCGGATCTCGTCCACAACCAGGCTTCTTGCAAATGCAATCGCCTCGTGCACATAGTACCAATCGTTAAGTGGCTCATTGTCTTTCGTTACCGCGAAAATTGCAAAGAGCTGAATGATCGTTTCATTCATTAGCCTGTCTATCAGGCAGAGATCAAAATCAAGTGATAATTCCGCGTGATGTTCAATAGCAAGGGTCTTGATATGATTCTTGCTGAATTTCAGGTAAAGCGAACCGGAGTTCGGCAATTCCTTAATAGCCGGAAAGATCTCGATAGACGATTTTGAATAATCAATGGTTGTGCCGTTAAGCACCAGGATTTTTGATTCCATGGGGGGCTTTTAGAAAAAATATAATGATGTATTGGCAGGCGTCTCGCCTGGGATATCGGAGAACGGTGAGCCGGGGATATTGGGATGATTGGCTACCTCTAACCTAAGTAAAAAAAATCATTCCATAAAAAAAAAGGAATAATTCAACCGGAATCACCATGAGAATGGTATAGTCCGGGTATGAAAGCGCTGCAATATTTTCCGGGTATTTTTTTGCGCAGGGTATGGCATGTATTTTTTGTTACAGGATGATAGTTCAAGCCCACACTATGCAACCGTTAATACGTGAATATTATATCAAACACAACGGTCAGTTTCCAAACAGCCCGCTACCCGTACTACTATATAAAAGGGTATTGAATCTGCCCGCTTTTTGCGCCGCGAGGCATGTGCGGAAACTTTTTCAAAAGAATGACTGGGGCAATAACTGGCAAAACGGTATCTATACCTACCAACATTACCACAGCATCTCGCATGAAGTATTCGCAGCTATAAAGGGACAAACCGTATTACTTCTTGGTGGTGAAAATGGCAAACTGATAAAATTTGAGAAAGGAGATGTGATCATAATTCCTGCAGGCGTGGCGCATAAAAATTTAGGCAAAGAAAAAGATGTGATCTGTATAGGCGGTTACCCGGAAGGAAAAGATTTTGATATCAACTATGGTGAGCAGGGCGAAAGACCCGGTACGGACCAGAATATTTCCAACGTGCCTATACCCGCAACCGACCCGGTCTATGGAACTAATGAGAACGGCTTATTGACCGTATGGAAATCCCTGCAGGGTGCAACTGTAAAAAGATCAAATGCTGTAACGCCTGAGTAATTCCTCAATTCTTTCTTTTAATGATCCGGGACAATTTTCATTGAACAGGATATGCGGCGGATCGGTCTGTATAAAATAACACTGGCTCGGTTTTAACTCGATGCCGTTTACCTCTACACTCGCGTTTTCAATAATATCGAGTTCTTCCTGCAACAGCTCGCGTGCTGTTTTATTGGTTGGGTTGTCTGCAGTCAACATACAAAAATGTGTTTGAGTTCCTGGTCGCCTGTAAAGAGATCACTTCATTTTGCAACGGGGTCTTATCGCAGGTAATTTTCCAGTGTCTGGAAACTGATCGGCTTTTCCAGTTTGTCAAACCCTGAACCATTTGCGGTTACCGGGTAGGCCGAAGCACCATTTGCGCTGATCAAAGTAATTTGTATCAAGGGAAATTGTTTCCTGATCTCTTCTGCCCTGCTCCATCCCAAACCATCCGGGAGATTATTGTCCAGCAACAGTGCATCCGGTTGTTCGGTTTTTAATTTTTCGAAACCCTCACCCAACGTGTGGGCACATTTTACCTCGTAATTTTTTCTTGATAAAAATGCCGAGATCAAGAGACATTCATCCGTTTCATCGTCTATGATCAATACTTTCCGTTTCATATTGTTACTATACGCAATATCATGCCAATAGGTAATGTGGAAGATTGTGGGCAAGCTGGGTATAAAGGTTTGTTAAAGAAAATTTTGAAATTTTGGAATTGGGAGATTTGTTTTAAGCATGCACACTGTCAATTTCAAAATCTCCCAATTCCAAAATTTCAAAATTCGCCCCATCCCTTTGATTCTCCGCCGCAACTACTTACATTAGTACCATGATAAACATCTTCCAACCAAACGATGCTGCCGCGGTGATTGCCCGAATCAACAAGCTAACGCCTGGAACAAAAGCCCAATGGGGCAAAATGTCTGTGTCGCAGATGCTGGCGCATTGTAATGTATCCTATGAAATGGTGTATGATGATATTCATCCGAAACCTAAGGGAATATTGAAATTTATTTTGAAGACGCTGGTAAAGAATAAAGTAGTTACCGATAAGCCTTATCCAAAAAATAACCGCACCGCACCCCAGTTCATTATCAAAGATGAAAAAGATTTTGAGGCCGAGAAAATAAGGCTGATCAATCATATCAATAAAACACAGGAATTAGGTGAAGCTTATTTTGAAGGAAAGGAATCACATTCATTTGGCAAACTGACTGCTGCCGAATGGAATTATATGTTTGGGAAACATTTGAACCATCATTTAACACAGTTTGGTGTTTGAGGTTTCTGATGGCGATCTTTATTATTTAAGAATTGTAATTTATTCGGTGACAAACAATCTTCAACTTCGATTTATCATCCGACCAAAAACGGGATAATTTTCATTCCTTGGCTGGACATAATTAGCGGGATAGCTGTGCGGCTGATCTATATTAATCGATCTTACGCAGTTTCTTAATTACAGATGGCCTACGCGCACCGTGAATAACACCGAGAATGATAATTTCGGCATCAGTTATTTTATAGATAATTACCCATGAATAACAAATAGCTCTCCTGTACATTTTGGATTTGGTGGAAAGCTCTTCGCATTCTTTGAATGCAAGCGGATTTCGTTCAATGCGATCAATCGTAGCGAATAAAGCGTCACCCACCTTGATAGCATTGGCCGGGGATTGAGAGACAAAGGCAATATATCCAGTTACTTCATTGATATTCTGAAGTGCCGAAACGCTGATTCTTACTTGCCTAGAGGTTGGAGGATTTTTTTGCGGTTTGCCCATTCTGATTTTGCTGCTTTAAAGCTAATAGTTGGAGCGGATTCTGCGTTTG
>JAQBNJ010000519.1 GCA_028288645.1 Sediminibacterium sp. | reverse complement strand
GATTTCCCTAATAATACATCCGTCATTCAAAATGATCTTGAGCATCCGAATAGGGTATTACATACAGGGGATATCTATGGGTATGATTATATGGTAAATACGAATAGGCTTTCAGCTTGGGCTCAGGTAACGGCTGCGAGAAAGAAAACCGATTTTTTTGCGGCGCTGGAATTATCCTATACCAATTACCTGCGTGATGGAAGAATGCGGAATGGATTGTTTGCTTTGAATTCTTTCGGCCGCTCTGAAATGAATGAGTTCAGCAACTATGCGTTGAAAGCGGGGATCACTTATAAGATCAATGGCAGAAAATATGTCTACCTGCATGGCGTGGCTATGAGTAAAGCTCCATTGTTTGACAATGTGTTTATCTCACCCAGGACAAGAGATACCCGGCAGGAAAATATTCAAAGTGAAAAGATCCAAAGCGCTGAAACAGGTTATGTATGGAATGCCCCGCGGATAAAAATTCGCTTAAGTGCTTACATAACCTCCTTTGAAGATGGAATGAATGTAATGACTTTTTATCATGACGGCTATGGCAATTTTGTAAACTACGCTTTATCCGGGATCGATAAACTGCATTATGGTTCTGAGTTTGGGATAGAAACCAAACTGACAAACCGGTTTACATTAACCGGTGCAGCATCTGTTGGCCGCTACTATTATAACAGCCGCCCGCAGGTTTCTGTGAGTGCAGATAATGATGCCTATGTTTTGGAGCGTGCGCTTATTTATTCTCAGAATTATCGCGTGGGCGGTACACCGCAGGAAGCGTATGGCCTGGGAATCGGGTATCAATCGCAATCGGGTTCTTTTTACATGAATCTTAATGGTAATTATTTCAGGCAGCAATGGCTTGAAATCAATCCTCTGCGGCGAACCTATGCTGCATTGGAAAATGTAGTGGAAGGAAGCGAACAGTGGAACAGCATTATCGGCCAGTTGCTTTTACCCGAACAGTATACGCTCGATCTTTCCGGTGGTACTTCGGCAAGAGTAAAACTCTTTCATGCAAAATACAGGCAGACACTGGTTTTTAATATCAGTATCAGCAATCTTTTAAACAGGCAGGGTATCATTTCGGGCGGTTACGAACAATTGCGTTTTGATACCGATACGAAGAACACAGCTAAGTTTCCTCCAAAATATTTTTATGCTGCGGGATTGAATTTTTCAGTTAACTGTTCGTTGCGTTTATAAAACAAATGATATGAAACAAAACACGCACAATACGCTTCAATGGTGCTTCTTCATTGTTATTTGGGCAGGCATCTGTTGTAATAAAAAATTTGATTCGCCGCCTGCCTATACCGGGCCATCGATACAGCCCAATATTTCTATCCGCGATCTGCGGGCGATGCATTTTACGGGGAATTTTGAACGGATACTGGGTGATCATATCATTGAAGGAATTGTGGTAGCGGATGATAGCAAGGATAACTTTTACAAATCTATTGTGATACAGGATAGTACCGCGGGCATTACTGTTCGAATGGATGGTTCTGGCCTATACAATGATTACCCGGTAGGAAGAAGGGTTGTTGTAAAACTGAAAGATCTCTGGCTGGGTGATTATGCAAAAATGATCCAGTTGGGAGCGGCTGTAGACAGGTCGGATCCCGTGTTTCCTGAATTGGTGGCCATACCAACCACCTTGTTTGAAAGATATATTATCAAGAAAGAACTAAACAATACGGTTGTGCCGAAGCATGTACGGCTTGACCAGTTGAATGATTCATTGCAGAGCTGTCTTATTGCTGTTGATAACGTAGAATTTTCGGTCTCAGACACCGGCAAACCCTATGCGGATGCTGTAAATAAATTATCAGCAAATGCGACGGTGAAATCATGCAGCGGAGGTAGCGCTTATATCCGTACAAGCGGTTTTGCAAATTTTGCAGGAGCAAAAGCGCCACGGGGTAATGGAACGCTTACGGCTATCTATTCTGTGTTCGGCACAACCAAACAATTGTTGATCCGCGATACATCGGATGTACAAATGAATGGACTGCGTTGCACGGGTGCCGGCGCCAAATTGCTGTTCAATGAAAATTTTGAAAACGCTGCCGCAAATATGGATATCAATCTTACCGGCTGGAAAAATATTTCAGAAAGCGGAAGCATATCATTCACAGCAAAAACAACCAATAATAATATCTACGCGGAGATCAGCGCTTTTGCTACCAATAAGCCTGTCATCGTTTCCTGGCTGATCATACCGGCAGTTAACTTAAGCAACTCTGCCAACGAGGTGCTCAGTTTTCAAACAAAAGATGGTTTTGATAATGGGGCCGTTTTTCAGGTCTATGTTTCCACAAATTACGATGGGGGAAATACGCCCTGGAAAGCCAAGTGGACAGCCCTGAAAGCAACGATCGCAAAAGGATCCATATCGGCTATCAGGAATGACTGGGTTCCTTCAGGCAGTATCAGCCTGGCGGGGTTCTCCGGGATGGTATACATCGCTTTCCGTTACGATGGCGCCGACCCGGGAAATGTGTTTGATAAGCGAACAACTACTTTCCAGTTAGATAATGTTAGGGTGGAGGGAAATTGAGGCTAGCTGTGAGCTATGAGCTGTCAGCCGTGAGCCTGGTTCGGCGTTTACCTATTGAAGCTGAAATTTAGAGGCATGGAACTAATGGCCGAATATTACGCATGGTCTGTCGAAGCGTTCGGCCGGGCTCGCAGCTGACAGCTCATGGCTCATAGCCGTTCTCCGAATATTTTTCCTGTCAAAACAAGCGGGTGAGTTTTTAATTGCCTGTAGACTTGCCATCCTGTCAGCAAACAGGTATTTGGTATTTTCTTTGTTCATTTGCAGCAAAACAAATGCTATGCAAAAAGGCCAGATACGGGTTCAGACGGAGAATATCTTTCCCATCATTAAGAAATTCCTTTATAGTGATCATGAAATATTCCTGCGTGAGCTGGTGAGTAATGCGGTAGATGCCTCCCAAAAACTAAAAACCCTTTCTTCTATCGGCGAAGCCAAAGGAGAATTGGGTGAATTGCGTATAGATGTTGTTCTGGATGCCAAAGAGAAAACCTTGAGCATTATTGACCGCGGTGTGGGTATGACCGGAGAGGAAGTAGACAAATACATCAACCAGGTAGCTTTCAGCGGGGCTGAAGAGTTCATGGAAAAATACAAGGATGCCAATATCATCGGGCATTTTGGATTAGGTTTTTACAGTTCTTTCATGGTGAGTGATAAAGTAGAGATCTTTTCAAAAAGCCACAAAGAAAGCAGCGGTGTTTATTGGAGTTGCGATGGTAGTCCCGAATTTGAACTGTATGAAGTTGATTACAATGAACGTGGTACAAAGATCATTCTTCACATCAATGAAGAAAGCAAGGAATTTTTAGAGGCAGGAAGGATCAAAGGAATACTGGAAAGATTCTGTAAATTTTTACCGATCCCTATTTATTTTTCCGAAGCCGGCGAAACAAAAGAAGAAGGAGAAGAAAAATCGATCAACAATACAGACCCGGTGTGGATCAAAAAACCTTCTGAACTAAGCAAAGAAGACTATGAGAAATTCTACAAAGAATTATATCCTTATAACGAAACGCCGCTGTTCTGGATACACCTGAATGTAGACTATCCTTTTAACCTTACCGGTGTTCTGTATTTCCCCAAGATCAAACAGAGCTACGAAATTCAGAAAGACAAGATCCAGCTATATAGCAACCAGGTATTTGTAACTGATGAGGTGAAAGACATCGTTCCCGAATTCCTCATGCTGCTGCAGGGTGTGATAGACAGCCCGGATATTCCATTGAACGTGAGCCGCAGTTATTTACAGGGCGATCCGAATGTTAAAAAGATCAACGCACACATCACCAAAAAAGTTGCCGATAAACTGGACGAGATCTTCCGCAATGACAGAAGCTCACTTGAAGAAAAATGGGAGAGCCTCGGGTTGTTTGTGAAGTATGGTATGATGACCGATGACAAATTCCTGGAAAAAGCCAATAAGTTCCTGGTGATGGAAGATACCGATGGTAAATTTCACACACTGGAAGAATATAAAACGGCCACCGAAACTTTGCAGAAGAATAAAGATGGCAAACAGGTGATATTGTATACAACCAATCCTGTTCAGCAGGATGCCTACGTACAGGCGTCTAAAGCAAAAGGATATATTGTTGTAAAAATGGAAACACTGGTTGATGCTGCTTTCATTAATACCATGGAAATGAAATGGGAGAATGTAAGCTTTGTTCGTGTGGATGCTGATATTGTTGACAACCTCATAGACAAACAGGAAAGTAACGAAAGTATCTTAAGCAAGGATGATGAAGAAAAACTGAAAGATCTTTTTGCACTTGATATATCGGACCTGCATGTAACAACAGAGATCAAGGGATTAAGCCCTGAATCTGCGCCGGTAGTTGCTACGCGTCCCGAGTTCATGCGCCGTATGAAAGATATGGGCGCTGTAGGCGGCGGGATGACGGCATTCTATGCACAGATGCCGGATGAAGTTACTTTAACGGTAAATGGCAATCACCCGATCTATCAAACCCTTTTGAAAGAAACGGATGCGGATGTTCAACAGAAGCAGGTAAGAAATCTTGCTGATCTCGCATTGTTGTCACAGGGATTATTGAAAGGAAATGCGCTTACGAATTTTATTAATAGAAGCGTTGAGTTATTGCAGGGATAGAAAAAAGGATAGAGATTCTGAATATATTCTAAAGAGGCTGTCATATAAAGACGGCCTCTTTCATTTTGTAAGAATAGCACGCGGATGACGAAAAAAACGGATCGCAGCGGATTTTTTGGTGTGCTATTTTTTATCCGTGCCAATCCGTTTTTTCCGCGTCATCTGCGTGCCATTTCTCAAACTAAAACTGCCTCAGTTTTTTTAAACGAAAGCATGAACTGATTTTATATTAATTTCATTACATGGATGATGCGTTAAAACCAAACACTTATTTACTGCGCGTCAGGAAGATCATACCTGAGACACCGGACACAAGATCTTTTGTGTTGGAAGAAGTCAACGGGAAACGACTCAATTACACTGCGGGGCAATTTCTTACATTTTTGTTTTCAAAAAAGAATGGAGAAGAGGATCGAAGAAATTATTCCATTTCATCAATACCGATAAGTGATGATCCGTTAACGATCACAGTAAAACGTATCCCGAATGGCGAGTACTCACGCAGGTTGGTGGATACGATACAGGAAGGAGATGAACTGGTAAGTATAGGCGCATCCGGTTTTTTTACGTTGCCGGGTGATATGGAATTGTATGACCGTTTTATTTTCTTCGCAGCCGGCAGCGGCATTACGCCGGTGTATTCGCTTATAAAAACCTTATTACATTATCATCCGTCTAAACAGGTGGTGCTTATTTATAGCAACCGCTCCGCTGAGTTTACCATTTTCTCCAGGGAATTAAAACAATTAAAAGAATCATATCCGGAACAACTTCATATTGAATTCTTATTTAGCGATGCAAAGCGAATTGCACACAAAAGATTAGGAATTTATGTGCTGGAGAAATTGCTTGAAAAATACATTGACGGTCCTTTGAACAGGCAATTATTCTATCTCTGCGGCCCGTTTGAATACATGCGGATGATAACTATCGTTCTAAAGAATAATGGCGTGGCTGCATCGCATATACGAAAGGAAATATTTTCGATAGAGAAGCCACAAAAAAAAGCCGAGCCGCCGGACAAAGAATTGCATACTGTTAGCGCAACGCTTCGTGGCAGGGAGTACCAATTTCAAACGCAATACCCCGAAACCATTCTGCAATCTGCAAAAGCACTGAATATTTCCTTACCCTATAGTTGTGAAGCAGGCCAATGCGGAACCTGTGCTGCTACCTGTGTTTCCGGTAAAGTATTTATGTGGCGGAACGATGTGTTGCTGGATGAAGAGATTGCAAAGGGTAGGGTATTGACTTGCACGGGGTATGCTGTTGGGGGCGATGTTGAACTGGAGTATTAATTAAATATGCACACAGAGACACGGAGGCACGGTTTTTTGACCCTAAATTTTCAGGTATTAATACTAAATGATAACATTTGGAAAGAAGCTATTTTGTGT
This sequence comes from Sediminibacterium sp., assembly GCA_028288645.1. Lineage (GTDB taxonomy): Bacteria > Bacteroidota > Bacteroidia > Chitinophagales > Chitinophagaceae > Sediminibacterium. Next base: position 3,114 of record JAQBNJ010000519.1, on the reverse strand, counting down.
TCATGTAAAATAGTTTTATGCATGAGAATGAACTTACTGGAATTGTAGTTTCAATAGCATATGATATCCATTCAAAGCTAGAACCTGGGCTATTTGAGTCGATTTACGAAACCATTATGGAATATGAACTGGTAAATAAATATCATTTACAGGTTACGAGGCAATTCCCAATACCCGTTATTTGGGATAATAATAAAATGGAACTGGGTTTTAGAGCCGATCTGCTTATAGAAAATAAAGTGATAGTTGAGCTAAAATCTATCGAACTATTAGCACCAGTTCATCATAAACAAATGTTGACGTACCTGCGATTGTCTGGAATTAAAGTTGGGCTATTGATCAATTTTAACGAAGCACTCATTAAAACCGGAATCAAACGAATTATTAATGGAAACTTATAGTTAAACAATCAAACCGTGCCTCTGTGCCTCTGTGTGCCAATCAATTCTTTTCCAATTCACCTCTCACATATTCTTTTTTCTGTCTAGAAATCGGCACTTGCGTATTATCATCCAGCAAAAGAAAACCACCATCTTCTTTAACCCAACTCTTGATATGTTTCTTATTCACTAGATGAGATTGATGACAACGGATGAATCCATAATTCACCAATATCTCTTCATACTCAAAAATAGGTTTCGATGTCATGATCTTCTCCCTGCCGAAAAGAAAAAATGTAGTATAGTTGTTGGATGATTCACATCGGATGATATCCTGTGTGCGTATAAAGCGCGTTTCTTTGGCCGAGGTTAACGCGATTCGATGCAGGTCTTTTTGCTGCTGGTGTTCCAGTACCTGTAACAGGTTCTCTAATTTTTTGTTCTGTTTTTTTTCAGTGCTCCGGTAAATGGCTTTGTATACGGCAGTTTTTAATTCCTCAACATCAATGGGTTTCAGCAAATAATCGAGGGCAGAAAATTTTACCGCCTGTATACCGTATTGATCATAAGCGGTTACAAAGATCAGTTCAAAATTGTGTGTCTTCAGCGACTGTAACAATGCAAATCCATTTTTCCCCGGCATTTGTATATCAAGGAAAACGATATCGGGATCATGTTCCAGTATGATCGCTTCACCGTCTGTTGCATTCAGAGCAGTGGCAACCACCGTTAACTGCGGGCAATATTGTTCCAGCAATATTTCGAGATTATCGATATTGTTTTGTTCATCATCAATAATTACAGCAGTTACCAGCATTCTTATAACCAGTTTTTAAATATTAAATGTACTGTAGTTCCTTTAGTCTCAGTGCTTTCTATATTTAATTCTATCGGTTGATCTTTCAGTGTTTTATTAAGTAATTCAATCCTTTCCCGGGTGAGTTTAAGGCCAAAACCTTTTGAAACGATTTTCTGATCAAAGCCATTGCCATTGTCTGAAATAGTGACTACCAGGCTTTTGTTAACTGCCTGTAAACGGATCGTTAGAAGCCCTTTTTCATCCAGAACTGCAACACCATGTTTAATGCCATTTTCAATAACAGGTTGCAATAAAAGGGAAGGGATCTCAATTATATTCTTATCCAAAACATCATCAACCATGATCTTATATTGAAAATGAAACCTGAGTTGTTCCAATATCAGATAAGTTTCAAGTGTCTTAAGTTCTGTATGTAAAGGAAGCAACTCTTTATCGTTGGTAACCAGCGATTCCCTTAGCAGCCTGCTGAATTCTGTGAGATAATGATTGGCGGCAGGTATATCATTTTTGTTGATCAATCCCTGGATGGAACTTAATGCATTAAAGATAAAATGAGGGTTAAGTTGTGATCTGAGCGATCGCATTTCAAGACCCTGACGAACGATTTTTTCTTTTGTTTTTTTGATACGGCGTTGATACTGTATCAACCAGATACCTAACAGCAGGGCGATCATCGAAATGGCCAGTATGATTCTTCCGGAGCTTGTCTGGTACCATTTTGGCTCAACATAAAATGTATGTTTTTGTACATTTTCCGGAAAGTTTATGTATCGTATCCGAAGTGTGTAGTGGTTACCTGCGCGCAGATCTGTGATGAATAGCTGGTGCCCTGTTTTATGCCAGGTGGTTGTATCGGGATCTTTTTCACCGGTAAACTGGTATTCCATGGACGAATCAGGATAGTCTGCGCTGGGTCTTCCGAAATACAAGGCAAGCTTTGCGTTTTCATATAATTTTTCATTATTCAGTGTTCGCCCATATTTTTCCGGTCTGTAAGTGTTGATGGTGCCAACACTTTCCATATAGAATCTTTTTTTTGCCAGTTCCTGTTCCATAAAAGCGGCGATAGTTCTTGTGGAAGAACTGTCCTGTGTCCACATAGCCAGAAAAGGCGCGATGGGCCTTCCCAATTGCTTAAAATGAAAATAGATGATCTCTTGCATCGTCTGTTTGTTCCTGAACATCACATCCACTGTATCGTTGATACCTAATATCTTCAAAAAAACAGTATAATACTTACCACCAGGCTTTAACGGCAAAACGATACCAATCGAATATTTGTCCACTGAGAGGCTTGAAAGATCCTTCCAGTCTGTTTCCAGTTTGCCATTTAGCATAACTTTCACCTGGGTATTCTTTAACGACATCAGCTGTTTATCTTTTTCGGTTGTATCATTGATCACATCCCCGAAATCCAGATTTTTGGCAAACGGCTCCGTTTCTGAAATGATCATTTTAAGCGGATTACCATGTACCGAAAAACTCCTTTTTGTAAATGGATAACTTATGTATGATGAAGAAGTACGAATGGCCGAATCGATCATAAAATCGTTTGCAATCGTAATATTGATGTTACTGATCTTATACAAGAATACAGAACGGTATCCTTTAAGACTATTTTGACCAATACTGGTTAAAACGATAGTGAAGAAAAGCGATGTAAAAAGAATTTTTTTCATGAGTAACAGTTTATGCTCATAAAACTACTATCGTGGAGATTTTTATTATTCAGGTGATGTGAAAATGGTTGGTATGAATGAGAATCCGGTAAAGAATATGCATGTGGCGATTTTAGTGTATCCTGATATCGATCATTTTCAATTGTAAACTTGTTTCACCGTTCCATACATTCTCATCTATGGTAAAAACAATATCCAGGGGTTGGTGATTTTGCAGTAGGGGAAATTTGGCCGC
>JAQBNJ010000463.1 GCA_028288645.1 Sediminibacterium sp. | reverse complement strand
TTTGCTCCATGATCCAACGTATCATCCCCTCCTCCGGTGAATCACTACCCGTGATCGGCATGGGCACCTGGCAAACTTTCGACGTAGGCGATCAAACTACCCACCCCGAACTTACCAAAGTATTGCAGGCCATGTATGAGGGAGGCGGCAGGCTCATCGACAGCTCACCCATGTACGGCCGCTCAGAAAGAACGATCGGGGATATCACTTCCGTGATAGATGACAGGGACGATTTCTTCTATGCCACCAAAGTCTGGACAACCGGTGAACAGCAAGGCATTGAACAAATGCACACATCCATGCGCTTAATGCAACGATCCATGATGGACCTCATACAGATCCATAACCTCGTTGATTGGGAAACGCATTACGCCACACTCGAAAAATGGAAAGCCGAAGGCATCATACGATACATCGGCATCACACATTACCAAGACACTCACCACGAAATACTCGAAGCCACATTACGCAAAAAGCAATTCGATTTTGTACAATTCAATTATTCCATTCTCTCACGCAATGCAGAAAAAAGATTGTTACCCGCCTGCGCCGATCTCGGTGTAGCCACCATCATCAATCGCCCATTTGGTGAAGGAAAACTATTCGCAAAAGTGAAGGATCAAACATTACCACTCACTGCTTCTATTTTTGAAATTGAAAACTGGAGCCAGTGGTTTTTGAAATACATTATTTCACATCCTGCTGTTACCTGTGTGATTCCTGCAACAGCAAACCCTTTACATGCTGCATTAAATATGCGTGCTGGAGAGGGAGATCTGCCTGACAAGTATTTCAGGGAAGAGATGGCGGCTGTAATGGAGGAGTTGTAGATAGTAATAATTTTCCTCAAGAGGAGCGCCTCACTAAAACAGTTTCAATTTCAAACTGTTACTAATTCTTTTTCTCTTATTTGTATTTAATCTTCTCAATTAAATCCAAAAAATAGTTTGCCGACCAGATTTCCAGCATTGTATCATCGCGGATAAACCGGACAATGTCTTCTTTAATATTATTAAATGAAACGCTTGCAATCCTATCACGTAACAATTGCATGAACTCCTCTTGGGTAATAGATGCCTGTTTCCAATCGCCGCTGTCAATGGCGCGTGCAAGAAAATGGTTTAGATGTAAGGGTATTCCTTTTTTGATATACCATTCCATATCATACCAATCCCTTCCTTTCACTCTTGATTTCCATTTACGAAAAAGAAGCGCGTGCATTTTGCCCGCAAACAGGTCGGGCTGTTTAAAACATTTTACATAAAACGAAAACGGTTTTACAAGTAATTTTTCTTCAGTTTCAAAACCGGCCGGTGGCTCGGTATCTACTTCCAGTTTGATCCTGATCGCAGGTCGCATTCCAAGACCTTCCTGTGGTATAATGCCTTCTAATAGAAGCTCTTTCCAGACAGTATCTGATTTTAAAAAAGCGGAATCAATATTGTTTTGATTTGTTTTGATTTTTTCTTTCACACTAACCTGCATGCCAAGTGCGCTAAACTCTGTTACGATCCCTGTTAAATAAGGTTCGAGGGAAAATGCAGGATTTACTTCAAGCAAAGAAAAATCAAGGTCTTCAGAAAATCGATCAAGTCCGTAAAAAACACGTAAGGCTGTGCCACCATAAAAGGCAGCTTTCTCAAAAAAACCACTTCTTTGTAATCCTGCCAGTGCAATTTCCTGCATGATCTCACGAAGTGCCTGTTCAGTTTCTTCCCTGGTTTTGGGGTTATATTCTTCCAGCCATTGCCTGATCATAATTCTTTCAGTGTTTTAATAAGCATATGAAGACTGCTTTTTTTAGGAGCATCAACTATCCACTTAGCGATCTCAGCCTGGTTCAGGTTTCGCAATGCGTCCTTTTCCATCCTGAGATCATCCATCAGTAACTCCTTAACCTGCTTTGCGCTGCGTAGCAAAAGACCGGATGTAGTAACGATCTTATCACATAAAGCCTTCTCAGGTGTTGCCATTAATACCGTTTGCTTTTTTGTTAACTCCACCTGTTGTATACCGAAAGAATAATAGGGTAAAGGAACATGGATATAGCTGAATCTACCCGCTGGTGTTTTAAAAACAGCGCTCTTTTGGATGGTGGCAGAACTGGTTTCATAAACCCTTTCCGGGATTAACCCCCAATGCGACAATGCAGTTTCCAAAGAAACATAACTTGGCCCTAAAAGATGGTTGGCTAAAAGCAGAGATTCGGGTTTGGCGATGGCCAGATTCGGGCCTGGTATATAAATGCCTCTTCTTACAAGCACGAGCAAGCCTTGTTTCCCCAGTTCGGTTATTTTATCATAGGGCCTTTTATAATCTTGTAGCACATCCATAAGAACGTGTTTGGTAATTGGCTGCTCTGCATATTCCCGTATTGATTCCCGGAACTCCATTTATGTAATTTTTTTAATCATTTATCGGATAAATTCCGATATAATCTACAAAATTATACATAAATATGTGAATAAATGCATTATTTATCGGATATTTTCCGATGAAATGAAGAAAAAATGACAATAACTGTATTTGTGATTCCTGCCACGGCTAATCCTTTGCATGCCGGTGATTAATATACGGGCGGGAGATGGGATCTGCCGGATAGGTATTTTAGGGAGGAGATGGCTGGTATGATGGAGTCATTGTAATGAATTGATATAAGGCATTGGCCTCCTGGCAAACTATATTAATTTATCTGCAGTGATAGGCAGTGACCTGATACGTTTCCCCGTTGCATGGTAAACAGCGTTGGCAACTGCTGCTGTAAATCCTACCAGGCCCACTTCACCCAAACCTTTCGAACCCATGGGGTCAATGATCGGATCAGGTTTGTCTATAAAGATCACATCAATAGGTGGAATGTCTTTGTTAACAGGTTCATGGTAATCTGCAAGATTGTTATTTACATAACGCCCATAGCGGTGATCAACAATACCTTCTTCCATCAGCGCAATACCGATGCCCCAGGCCACCGATCCATACACCTGGTTAGTAGCAGTTTTTGTATTCATAATACGACCTGCGTCTACAGCAGACACAACACGGTTCATTTTAACCACGCCTGTAGTTGGATGAACAAGCAGTTCTACAAAATGCGCGCAAAACGACATGCCTGAAAACTGTTCTGTTTCATTTCCGCTTTTTGATTCCTTTGTTACCGTGAGTTCATTTAAATTATTGAGCTCAAGAATTTCGTTATAGGAAAGTTTCACAGTTGAATTTTTGGAGGTAAGCATGGCGTTCTCAAACAAAAGTTCTTCCGTTCTTTTTCTGCTGAAAGGGGAGGCCACCGAATTCACAGCTAATTCTTTTAATCTTTCAAGCAATGCTTTGGTCACATCATGTACGGCAGATCCTGTAGAAGCGGTTGTGATAGAACCAAATTGTCCCGGTGCCGGGGGAAGGCCGGAATTGCCCCATTCAAATTTCACTTTTGAAATATCGGTGCCAAAAGATTCGGCTGCGATCTGCGTCATGATCGTTGCCGACCCCGGACCTGTATCCGCCACTGATGTTTTTACCAGCAGGGTTCCATCCTTTCTTAAAGTGGCACTGGCTGTAGCGGGTTGCCTGTTGGCATGATATACTCCTCCTGCAACACCCATTCCCAATAACCATTCACCTGACCGCATTGAACGGGGAAGCGGGTTTCGTTTGTTCCATCCAAAACGTTCTGCAGCCAGTTGAAAACATTCTTTCGCATAGTTACTTGACCATGGTAAATTTTTAACGGGATCTTTTTCAACCGAAATATTTTTTAACCGAAATTCAACCGGATCCATTTTAAGTAGGTAAGACAATTCGTCAAGCGCCGATTCAAGCGCAAAGGAGCCACTGGTCTCGCCGGGCCCTCTTGTCCAGCAAGGTGTGCTCATGTCGAGTGAAACGATCTTATAAGACGTATTTACATTTTCGCATGCATAAAAAGATTCTGTCGGGTCTGTTATGCGCTCCGTAAATTCTTCGTAAGATGAAGTACTGCCCATTGCCTCATGCGTTATACCTGTAAGTTTTCCATCTTTATTCGCACCGATACCTATTTTCTGGATCGATTCGGGGCGATACCCCACCATGTTAAATACCTGGTCGCGCCTTGCCATCACGGTAACAGGCCTTCCTGTTTTTTTGGAGCCTAATATCGCGGCCATTTCCTGCGGCCATATCCGTGACGAAGAACCAAATGCTCCGCCAACAAAAGGCGATTGCACATAAACGTCTTTTTCTTTTAAGTGAAACGCAGT
>JAQBNJ010000456.1 GCA_028288645.1 Sediminibacterium sp. | reverse complement strand
CTAAACCATTTTGGGCAACGTCGAGAGCGACCTGCATATTTATTTTTTGTATAACCAGGTTTTCTTTGCCGGCAAGCGGGTTAACGAGGTACCTGTCTGTTGATTCATTGATCTGCGCGGTAAGTGCGGCTTTTAAAGAATCTATTTTCTGTTTGTCGCGTTCATCGTAATTATTTTTTATATACTGCGTGTTCAGTGTTTTCAACTGGTTGGTGGTGGCGATGATATCCTGGTTGATCTTTGTGCTGGTGCTTTGCAGGTATTGGCGGTCAGTTGGATTGAATTTGTTATCAATGCCCTTTAATGCGCCTGAATATGAATCGATGTCTTTTTTCGCGAGATCGTACTTTGTTTCAAAATCAGTTATCTGCGAATACAGGATCTTGGCCTGTTCCGGCAGGTTCAATATGCGGTTTTGTATCTTAAATTGACGGAGCGATAACAATTTATTATCAACTGATTCCTTCCGCTGTTTTTGTAAACTATCCAGGAAAGCAAGGGCCCTTAACTGGTTCACCTTTAGTGAACCTGTATAATACCTGATGAACTCGGCACAAAGCTGGTTGGCTATAAAGGCAGATAAAACAGCATTCTCCGTCTGAACCTCTATATCCACAAAATCACTGTTGTTCACCCGGTAGGTACTGATGTTCTTCCTGAGTGAGCCTTCATCATATCCCATAGAAGCCATTACCTGGTTAAGGCCACGCTGGTCTGCATCCCAAAGAAAAAGGGGTTCGTTCCTTTCATACTTCTGGGTGTACACTTCAATGGCATGTTCTATCGCAGATTTGTTCAGGTCCTTCACCAAAGAACTGGGTTTCCTGAAAGCTGCGGCAGAATCAAGGTCGTGCAGGATGAGTTTATACGATACCATGTCGTACACTTTCTTCAACTGGATCATCTGCAGCAGGTTGCTGAATTCCTGGTTGGTCTTGGATTCCTGCAGCATATCCTGGAGGTTCAATACCTGTTTCGACTGATCAACCAGTCCCGTAGCAATTCTCGCCTTCGATGTATAAACATTCGGAAGCTGGCGCACCAGGAAATACGAAATGATGACGGAGATCAACGGTATTGCTAACAGCACAAATATGTGCCGCCTGAGCAACTTTAAAAATTTGGTTACATCCATCAGTTGATATCCTCTATTTTTTTACCCAGTAGTTCCTCCAGGTAGCTTTTTGCGATCAGTAAAGTGCCCTCCGATTCTATAGCCGCTTGTCTTCTGTCTGCATAGGCCACGGAAAATTTATTGAAATTCTCATATGAGTCTTCTGATTTTTCAAACTTGTGCTGTACCTGTTTAAGGATATTTTCCGCATCAACGGCTGCCTGCTTTCTTATCCTTAATACTACCACTGCCTGCAGGTACCTGTAATATCGGGCCTTTACTTCGGCTTCAAGATTACGCGCATATTCGGTTTTGTCAAGTTTGCTGATCTTCAGTTCTTCTTTTGCCTGTTTAACACTGTGCGGCCTGGTGAAAAAAGAAGCAACATTCAGGTACAGGCCGAATTGATAACCGTTCAGGAAACTTGGGTTAACCAGTGTGGAAGAATTATTGGGGCTATACACATAAGAGAAAGTGAGTGGCTCCAGCCAGGATGCTTTTGCTTTTTTAATATTCTCATCGGCGATGATGGCCCGGTGGTCAAAGGTTTCCATCCTGGGATGATATTTTTTGGCAGTATCAACCAGTCTCTGGAGATACTCAGGCGAAACCTCCGGCATCATCGACTCCTGGGCGCTGCCAGTATAGGAAAAACCGATCGTTAGAAGAATAACCAGGTAATATGATAAACGTGTTACATTTTGCATAATTGGAACATGATATATTAGGTGACTGATCTTGAAAACGTTCTTATATTTTTTTCCATACACCCTGCGCTGCATCATATTGTTTGATGACCCTTGCAGGATTTCCAACGGCTACTGAATAGGGGGGGATATTTTTTGTAACAATCGCCCCGGCCGCAACTACACTGTGTTTCCCGATTGTTACGCCTGCTACGATCACCACATTGGCCCCGATCCAGCATTCATCTTCTATAACGATAGCGCTGGTGTTTATATTTTGTTTTGAAATTGGCAACTGAATATCCTCGTACCCATGATTAAGTCCGCTGGCCACCACGTTCTGCGCCAGTATCACATCGTTGCCGATCGTAACAGGGCCTATGATCACGTTTCCCATGCCGATCAATGAGCGGTCACCGATCAATACATCTCCAACACCGTTATTAACGGTACTGAAATCTTCTATTGTTGAGCCATCCCCTAACCGAAACCTGTTGAAAGGTAATACGTCTACCCGTGTATGCCACCTGATACAGGATCCTTTCCCTCGGGTATGAACAAATGGATTCACAAACCCTTTAACCCAAAGGCGTGGACGCGCTTCGCCGGCAGGAACCAGCATCCAGTGAACGAGTTTCTTTAACCGCGGGTTGTTTTTAATATAACTTGTAAAAGACATAATACGTTTTGGTGCTACACATTTTCTTTTTGAAACAATGCAGGGATCGTCTTGAGGATCAGTTTTAAATCGTACCACAAGTTGAAATTTGCCGCATAGATATTATCAAGCATCAGGCGTTCCTCTTCACTCATTTCTCCTTTTCCGCGTTTTTCTACCTGCCACAAGCCGGTTATACCGGCAGGAGCCATAAACCTGGGTGCATATTTATCCGTTGTTAGTTTTTCAGCTTCATAAAGTGGCAGTGGCCTGTTGCCTACAATGCTCATATCGCCAATGATCACGTTCCAGAGTTGCGGCAATTCATCAATACTTGTATTGCGGATAAATTTACCGGCGCGTGTAATACGTGGGTCATCTTTGAATTTCAGGAAAGCTGAACCCGATTTCGCGCGCCTGCTGCCGGAATATTCTTTTTCGCACCAGCGCACTTCATCTGCATACAATGGAAACCTGCACTCCGTTCCTCTTTTGCGGCATTCATCGCATAAATTCGCTGTATTGACATCCTCATCGCCTGCAGTTGTATCTGCCTGGTACATATTGAGGTGCTTTAATTCTTTTAATCTTTTGTCGGCGTCAGTGAACATGGATCTGAACTTATAGAAGCGGAAGATCCTGTATTCGGAGCCCACGCGGAAAGAATAATAGAAGGCCGGGCCCTTTGATTCGAGGCGTATCCATATATAGATCAGGAGAAGCAGCGGTGAAAGGAGCAGCAAGGCGAATCCCGCAAAAAGAATATCAAATAAACGTTTGTTGAGTGCTACCCGGTAGGAGTTTCCGTTTCTTTTGGATCGTTTTTGGGCGAGATCCTTCCAATAGGTCACTAAAAAATCTACACGCAATTCAATGTTTTCGCGATCCAGCGGGAAATTAAAAATATCTGTAACGCCGGCACGAACAGCAAGGGGGATCAACTCCCTGTTATCCCTGCTTGAAAATAAGAGGATCGGTACCAAAGGCAAACCCCGCGACTGGAGACTCCCGATCACATTGAGCCGCAAGGCATCCTGAACCTCTACCTGGGCAATGATTATAACGATGGCCAGTTGTTGTTTTTTCCACGCTCTTACCAGTTCGCCTGCCGTATTAAAAAAAAGTAATGAATATTTTTTGAGGTATGAATCCTCTATCATCCTCCTGGTGGCAGGATCAATGTTTACAAGGGCGATATTAGGTTTTGAAGCAGCAGTATCGGAACTATGGTTTTCCATCAATTAGGTTTGAAATTCTATTTTGCATTCCGCCTTAGTATTACTTTGACCCTTGATTCCAGTTCCCTGGGATTGAAAGGCTTGGTCATATAATCATCAGCGCCTGCATCAAGGCAATTGATTCTCATTTCAGAATTTTCTTCTCCCGAAAGCACAAGAATGGGGATGGTGTTATAAAGATTACCGGCCTTTAGCTGTTTGATAAGATCAAGACCCGTGAGTCCCGGTGTATTAAGATCGGATACGATAAGGTCAGGTATATTTCCGCTCTGGACAAATGAGAGTGCGTCGAGGCCGTTTTCGCAAATCGCAACATCATAGCTGCGGCTGAGGTATCCTTTCAAAACGCCCTGCATGAAAGTGTCATCTTCCACTACAAGAATCTTCACATCCCCGGAATTGCTAAAACTCATGATACGGATTTAAGTAAGTTGTTATATATTTCTTTTGATTCTCTTTTTTATAGCTTTCCAAAAACCCCCATCGATCTGCAGCCTGCGGTCAGTTGTCCATACAGGCGCCGCCCTGATCGCCTGCAGCCTGCCGAACCCTTTGTCGCGAAGTTTTAATGCCAGCCAACCATCTTCATTTGTGCCGGGAGGGTGATTGAATCCTTCCACTTCCAGTCCCTGCTGCCTGCGAAAACCGGAGTTGAAACCATATACATTCACGGCTTCTTCCCTGAATTTCTTTTTCAGCAACCTCACCACATCCGTTATATATTCATACACAAAATAAGTAACCCTGCCTGTACTACCTATGGGTAAGAAAGAAAAGTTACCATAAGTTAGTGCAACACTTTCATCCATCAGCGGGTTAACCATCGCCTCGATCCAGTTTGACGGATATAGTGTATCAGCATCTGCGTTAAGGATATAGGTTCCCCGCGCCACTGACAATCCTTTGTTCCGGGCCATGGTTATTCCCTGTTTTTCTTCATCAACACAGGTAACACCACAGGCATTCACAAGTAAAGCCGTTTTGTCGGATGAGTTATTGTTTACCACGATGATCTCTACAGACCGCCCGGTATTATTCAGGCAAAGGGAATACAAAGTTTTCACAATGCTTTCTTCTTCGTTGTAAGCTGGTATCACTATAGAGATTTCCGGTGCGCCT
>JAQBNJ010000450.1 GCA_028288645.1 Sediminibacterium sp. | reverse complement strand
TCGGTAATATTGTTATAATCCTCTTTGGTAAAACCACCTTCATTGGTGCGTTTATAATAATCTTTCTGGTGGCGTTTATCAATCTGTAATCCCAGTTGTGCTTCTATCAAACGGAACTGCATGCTTTGAAAACCGGAAGAAGGAGTGAGCAGGTTTCTGAATTCCAAAAAGTCCAAGGGGGTCATGGTATCTCGTATATTCACCTGTTGGTTCAGCAGGTGCATGATACTGATCACGCGGTGAAGGCGGTGGCGAACAAGATTCAGATCTTCTGAGTTATCATTGATTTTTTCCTGCGCAAACACCTGCATGGCATAATCCAGTTCAAACAGGATCTGTTTAAACCAAAGTTCATAGGCCTGGTGTATCACAATAAACAACATTTCATCATGCGCGGGTTCATTGCCTTCTTCAAAACTTACCGGGTGCTGGGCATCCAATACTTTATCTAATTGCAGGTATCCGCCGTAATACATGGGCTGTTTTTCCATAAGTCATCGTTGATGGTGCAAAGAAAAGGTTTGTTTGCAATATTAAGGACCGTCATTTGCGAGACACGAGCGCTGTTAAAACCCGAAAATAGTGGACACGAATTACACGAATTTGCACGAATGGTTTCTGACGGCGCAGGAGGGATCATAAAATCGGAGATCATTCGTGCAAATTCGTGTAATTCGTGTTGTAATTTTTTTCCGCCGCAGGCGGAATCGAGATCATGGCCCAAACCTTCAGCGGCAAATGTGTTTGTTTTACACATTTCTTTTCAATAATTTTAAAACCTAAACCGATTGCCATGCGTAAGCCCCTTGTTCTGCTCATTATTTTATCTGCTTTTTTTGCCTGTAAGAATGAAAGCAAAACCGATACGGCTCAAATTGATGGACACCCCGCCTGGATCATGCAGGGAAATATTTACGAGGTGAATGTTCGCCAGTATACACCGGAAGGCACTTTCGCTGCTTTCGCAAAACACCTTGACCGGTTAAAGCAAATGGGTGTGCAGACCTTGTGGTTCATGCCGATCAATCCCATCAGCAAAGTGGAAAGAAAAGGAACATTGGGAAGTTATTATGCAGTGTCTGATTATACGGCCATCAACCCGGAATATGGTACGATGGATGACTGGAAAGCGTTGGTAAAACAGGCGCATGAAAAAGGTTTCAAGGTATTGATCGATTGGGTGCCGAATCACACGGGTGCCGATCATTACTGGCTGGAAAAACATCCTGCATTTTATGTTCGTGACAGTGCAGGCAAAGCTGTCTCACAATTCGACTGGACCGATACCCGTAAACTCAATTTTGCCAATGCAGAATTGCGCGATACGATGATCAAACAAATGAAATTCTGGGTAACAGAAACGGGCATTGATGGATTGCGTTGCGATTATGCCGTTGGCCCGTCACGCGCTTTCTGGAAAGATTGTACCAAAGAATTGAAAGCGGCTAAAAGTAATATATTCCTGTTGGCCGAAACAGACAGCGCCTGGTTGCATGATGTGGGTTTTGATGCAACCTATGCGTGGCCCGAATTCAATATGATGAAACTCATCGCCGCAGGCAAAAGAAATGCATCGGCTTTTGATAGTGTATTGGCGTTTACAGACAGCACGCTTCCTAAAAACGGTATGCGTCTTTTCTTCACCAGTAACCACGATGAGAACAGTTGGAACAAAGCCGATTTTGAAACTATGCCCGGCGCATCGCACGCGCCTTTTGCTGTTCTCACACAAACAATGAAACGGGCGATACCATTGGTTTACAGCGGGCAGGAAGAACCAGTGCTCAGGGCAATTCAATTCTTTGAAAAAGATCCGATGGGATTCGGCAAATATGAACGTGCACCATTCTATAAAAAATTATTGGAACTGCATAGCGGCAGCGCGGCTTTAAGTCCCGATGCATCTTTTACCCGCCTGCACACAAATATGGATGATAAGATCTATGCCTATGCCCGCGAAAAAGATGGCAAAAAAGTAGTGGTGATACTGAATCTCAGCAATGCGCCGCAAAGCTTCACCATCACAGACAATGCAATGATAAAGGGCGCGCCTACAGAAATTTTTGCAGGTGCCATACACCCGATCCAGGCGGATACGCAGTTTAAATTAGCGGGCTGGGGTTACCTGGTGTATCGTTACTGATATTATTTTTTCGATAAGTGTAAGGAGTTAGCCGGATCAGCGTCAACATTTCAAATTAACTGCTAACTTGTATTATGGCTGTAAAGATCATTTACAAACACAAGATCGCCACCCGCTGGATGCACTGGATCAATTTTCCCGTGCTCACCATCATGATCTGGAGTGGTATGCTCATCTATTGGGCCAATGATGTGTATAATGTGAAGATCGGCGGCAAGATATTGGTGAGATTTTTTCCTGAATGGGTTTACCAGAAATTACATATCCCATACCGACTCTCTGAAGGAATGGCTTTTCATTTTGTATTCATGTGGCTGTTCATGATCAATGGTCTTCTCTATGTAATCTATACACTTGTTTCAGGTGAATGGCGTTACCTGTTTCCGAACAGGCGCTCGTTCAAAGAAGCGTGGCAGGTGGTATTGCATGATCTTCATATCCGTAGAACAGCCCCACCAAAAACCAAGTACAATGCTGCACAGCGCGTGGCGTATAGCATGATCATCTTAATGGGATTTGGTTCATTAATTACCGGCTTTGCCATTTATAAACCTGTGCAGATCCAATGGCTCACCAATCTTTGCGGTGGCTATGAAGCAGCGAGGATAGAACATTTTATTCTTACGGTTGGATATGTGTTATTTTTTGTGATCCATATCATACAGGTGATACTTGCCGGCTGGAATAATTTCCGCGCGATGATAGCGGGGTTTGAAGTGATCAAAGAAAAGATCCCTGACGAAAATATTGAAGTATGAAAGAATTTATTGTTGATGAAAAAGGCGCAAAAAAATACAGGCGTAAGAGCATCTTTGCTTTTATCCTGTTCTTCGCCATGCTCGGTCTCAGTTGGGCCAGCTGGACATGGCTGCGCAATCAACCGAAAGACACCGGTGTGCAGGCCCCGTTAAGAAAAGTATTGGACCTGAATGAAGAAGTATACCGCGGATTGTACAGTACAAGTCACCTGGTAAAAGAATACCCGAGAACAAAAGCAGCCCCAAGGGCCCGCG
>JAQBNJ010000390.1 GCA_028288645.1 Sediminibacterium sp. | reverse complement strand
CCACCAATTGCGCCCTGGTTGGCAAACCTTGATTGTTGCGTGGTAGCTTTTATGTTCAGGTCAACCTTTAAATGGTTCTCGAAAAAAGTTGGATTCACAACAATGGATGCAGAAGCTTTCTGCATATACCCCGTTTTCAAAATACCATCCTGGTTAAGAAAACCTAATGAAACACGGTAAGGAAGTTTATTGATGCCACCGCTGAAACTGATATTATTATCAGTTGAAAAAGCATTGCGGTAGACCTGGTCCTGCCAGTCGGTATTCGCAGAGCCTAACATGGCTTTCTGTGCAGTAGTACCATTCGCATTAACAACCGCACTGAATTGTGCAGCGTTTAATACTTCCACTTTTTTGATCAGTGTTGATATGGAATTTACGCTGCTGAAATTTACTTTCAGTTTGCCGCCTGTTCCTTTTTTAGTAGTGATCAATATTACACCATTCGATGCCCTTGTACCATAAATGGCCGCAGCAGATGCATCTTTTAAAATGGTGAATGATTCGATATCATTTGAATTGATCAGGCTTAATGAATTTGGAGAACCCGACACACCACCGTTATCCAATGGCACACCATCCACCACGATCAGCGGATCATTACTGGCTCTTAAAGAAGAACCGCCCCTGATTCGGATCGTACTTCCTGCGCCTGGCGCACCACCGTTTGAAATAATAGATACGCCTGCAATTTTTCCCGCGATCATTTGTTCAGGTGTGGTGATCATACCTTTCTGAAAATCTTTCGAGCTGATAGTAGCAACAGAACCTGTGAGATCTTTTTTACGTTGCGTACCGTAACCGATCACAACTACTTCACCCAATCCTTTTGTGCCAGGTGTAAGTACAATACTCACATTTGCCTGGCCACTTGTTTTCACCTCAGTATCAAGAAAGCCCACATAACTGAATACCAGTGTGCTTCCATTTGCTGCGCTGATGCTGAAGTGTCCGGTATTATCTGTTTGTGTACCTCGTTGGGTACCACTCACGGTAACAGAAACGCCGGCAAGCGGTTCTTTGGTTTCCTGGTTCGTTACCGTTCCGGTTACGACCTTTTGCTGGGCAAAGCCGACAGCATTAAAGAGCAGGCACGATAGCATAAAAAATAGCAATGGCATTTTGGGAATCTTCCTGGCTAATGCATAACGGCCAGTTAATGCAGGCCAATTCCCCGGCAAGCAATGTTTCATAATCGAAGTTTTAGTTTTTCAGTGCGCAATCGTTTTACGCAGTTATTAATGGTTGTTATGATTGATCGTCTATGGTCAATAGTCCATAGGCGTTTTAATACTTGATTCTCTTTTTTAGCCCGGCCCCTTCGCTTCTATATATTTTTTACTGAGCCCGTCATATACTTTCATAAAATCATTTGATTTTCCTTCCCGATCAAAAACGGATTCCCATGTATTGAGTGGTTCCCATATACAGGTGCCTTTCCCTTTCCCGTTAGCCAATTCGAACGCGAGTTTGTTCACTTCTTCTTTTTTGGCTGAATACTCTACTACAATAATATCTTTGTTATACCTTTTTACGAGGTCATCCATATTGGCGGAAAGATCAGCTAATGTTCCATGCCATTTTGGGTAATAGGAAAGGCCGATCACATCGAATGGAACTTTACGTTTTTGTAATTCATCAAAGAAGAAAACCGATTCACTGTTCTGACCGCCGAGCGCTATATGCATCATGATAATAATGGAAGGATCCACCGTTTTCACTGCCGCAACTCCTGCTGCCAGCAATTGTGAAAGGCTATCTATATTGGTTATATTTCCTTCCGGCCAAACAATTCCGTGATTGATCTCGTTGCCTATCTGTACCATATCAGGCGCAGTTCCCTGGTCCTTCAATTCCTGTATTACACTCTTTGTGTAGTCAAACAAAGTTTTTTTCAACGCGGTGAATGACTGTCCCTTCCATGCCAAAGGTTCATGTTGTTTTCCGGGATCGGCCCAGGTATCGCTGTAATGGAAATCGAGCAAAAATTTCATACCCGCCGCTTTTATTCTTTTCGCCATTTGTTTGGTATGTGCGAGATCACAAAAACCTTTTCCTTTTGAATAGCCTCCATCACGTGCCGGATCGTTAAAAATGCGGAGCCTGACATAATTGAATCCATGATCCTTCAATACCTGCAATGCATCTTTCTGTACCCCGTTATCTGAAAATTTGATCCCCCTGTCTTCCAACTGCGGAAGAAAAGAAATATCGGCACCAAGCATTTTGGTTGATTCGCGTGGTTTTGCCGCCTCTCCTTTCAGCAGATAATCTTTATCAACTGTCACAGATGCAATACTTCCTGTTGAGACCGTGATGATATCGGTGGAAGCCGTTGTCAATCCCTTCGCTTTCGCTTCAAATTTTATAGCGCCCGGTTGCCCGGTTGACTGAACGATCACCTGGCATTTACCGTTGAATAAATTTCTTTGCCATGTTTCACCATTCAGATACTTATCCGGCTCGTGACTACTTGGATCACCATTACCGACGCCGATAATTTTGCCCGGCCCTGAAATAGTAAAGCTGATCATATTATCTGCATCAGGCACTTCGCGTCCTTCCTTATCCACAACGCTGAGATTAATAATACTCAGGTCTTTGTTATCGGCCAATATGGTTGTTTTATAAGGTGTCATCACCACTTCAACCGGCGCTCCTGTTGTTTCAACTTTACTGTATAATCTTTTTCCTTTTTTATAAGCGATCGCCTCCAGTTTCCCCGGCTCATAATTTACAGACCACTGCAGGTGGCTGTTTCGCCGCATATCTTTTTTGCCCAGGCTTTTTCCATTGAGAAAAAGTTCAATATTATCTGCATTTGTGTTTACCCATACATCAATGAGTTGTCCTTTTTTATCGGGCCAGTTCCAATGAGGCGAAATATGCAGCACGTCTTTATCGGTCCACCACGATTGGTAGTAGTAGTAAATATTTTTAGGGAATCCACACATATCCATGATCCCAAAATGCGAATTGATATTGGGCCATTTAAAGGGAGTGGGTTCTCCGCGGTAATCAAAACCCGTCCATACAAAACCGCCGAGCCAATAGGCATTTTCAGCATTGGGAACCCACCAGTCCTCTGCTTTACTCGCCCAATACGGCGCTTCAATATCCTGGTCGGCCACATAGGCTTTTACCGAATCCCTTGTATAGATACCCCGTGTAGTTACCGTACTCCCCATTTCTGTACCGAGTATCGGTTGATTGGGATGATCGCGATGATAATCGGGTCCACCTTTGTGGCGATAATTGAACCCGCGGATAGGGATCACTTCATTCACTCCATTGAAAACATTCGCTACATCCGCTGCATACGTACTGGTGCGGCTCGGATCCAATTCTTTTTGTTTGGCAAGAACTGTTTGAGCAATTCGTTTACCAATATTACCTGTCTGTATCCATCCTTCTTCATTGCCGATGGACCAAAGAAAGATCGAAGGATGATTCCTGTCGCGCAACACCATCCGCTCAAACTGGCTGATGTATTCAGCGCTGCTGTTCAGCAAACGTGTTTCATCAAGCACCAGCATTCCCAAACTATCGCATGCATCCAGGAAAGAAGGTGTTGGTGGATTATGACTTGTGCGGCAGGCATTCACACCCATATCTTTTAACAGCCAGATCCGATAGTATTGAAGCTGATCGGGTATCGCGCTTCCTACACCGGCATGATCCTGGTGATTGTTTACGCCCAATATTTTCAGATGTTTTCCATTCAGGAAAAATCCAGTTGTTGCATCAAAGCGAAGCATGCGTATGCCGAATCTTTGTTTGAGTGTGTCGACTACTTTACCTGCAGACTTGACAACAGATACCACTCTATACAGGTAAGGATCATTAAGCGACCATAACTTCGGATCGCTGATACTTAATTTCTGTTTAACTGTTCCTTTACCGTTTACAGCAAGCGATAAGGGTTGTTCTTTTGTTTGTGCAAGCAGTTTGCCATCGCGTGATGTGACATAAGAAACAACTGTACAGGTTGCATCAGTGAAACGTTTGTTCTCAACGGTTGTTTCGATATTGATGCCGGCGGTTTTATCTTTTACTTCGGTATGAACAAAAAGACCGCCGTCGGCAATATGCAAATTATCAAAACGATTCAGCCAAACATCTCTATAGATACCTGCGCCTTCATAAAACCAACCTTCGTATTGACTCGCATCAACCCGAACAGTTAGTACATTGTCGGCGCCGAATTTTATGTAGTCGGTGATATCATTTGCAGTGCCTATATAACCGCTTAGATTGGTGCCCAGATAAAAACCGTTGAGCCATGTAGTTGCATTACGGAACACACCATCGAACTGAATTTGATAACGCGAACCTGAATCAGCTTTTGCGATGGTAAAATGTTTGCGGTACCAGCCAATATTTGTTTCGGGAAACAGTCCGCCTACCGGTTTATAGCCGTGCGATTCCACATCAAAACTTGGTGAGTTTACAAAAGGAAGTTCAACGGCCCAATCGTGCGGAAGATCAAGTGTGCGCCATTTGCTATCATCAAATCTTGCATCAATAGCTGTTCTTGCTGCACCGCCTGATTTGGAAAAAATGGTTGCAATGCTGTAATTGAAATCCTTCGCCGGATCCGCCGCATTGCCGAAATGAAATTTCCAGTTGTCGTTGATATTTATTTTGTTGCGCGTGTTGGTTTGTCCAATGGAGGACATAGTGATACAACATAACAACATGATCGTTGTCATGAAAGATTTTACGGGCATATGCAGTACTTGATT
>JAQBNJ010000372.1 GCA_028288645.1 Sediminibacterium sp. | reverse complement strand
TGACCTGAAGGAAACTTTGCGGCAACTCGAATTATCGCGCGATAAACTTGAGGATGTATTGTCTTACCAGAAAGCGCTGTTCGATAATGCAGGTGTAATGATCATCGCTACAGATGAGAAGGGCCTGATTAAAATGTTCAACCCTGAAAGTGTATCGAACATGGGTTACAAAGAATCCGGGGTGTTGAATATAAAGAATATTCTTTTGTTTCTTGATCCCTTCGATATAGACAGGAAAAGAAAAGAACTTAAAGAAACATTTGATGTAAACATTGAAGACGATTTCTCTGTACTGGTTGAAAACTCAAGGAGGAATATTCATGAAGAAAAAGAATATGTTTTTATCAGGAAAGATGGCACCATATTTCCCGCATCAGTTACGATTACCGCGATAAGAGACAGCCTGGGCAAGATCACCGGTTTTATGGGTATCGCTATTGATATCTCTGAAAGAAAAAGAGCAGAGCAGGAACTGCGGACTTCCCTTGAAAAAGCAAGAGAGTTGAGCGAATTAAAATCACGTTTTGTTTCCATGGCCTCACATGAATTCAGGACCCCTTTAAGTACGGTGCTTTCTTCTACCTACCTGATTGAAAAATATACTTCGGGTGAGGATCAACCCAAACGCGAAAAGCATACGCAACGCATTATTTCGTCTGTTAACCATTTAACAGATATACTAAATGATTTTCTGAGTGTGGGTAAGATCGAGGAAGGTAAGATCCAGGTACGTCACGTGCATTTTGATATTCGTCTGCTGATCGCTGAGATTGCAGATGAAATGAAAAATAGTTTGCGAAACGGGCAGAAGATCGCGTATGAGCATGCCGGACAGGAAGATGTATTTACAGATCCATCGATGCTTAAACATATCGTGATGAACCTTTTATCAAATGCCGGCAAATTTTCACCCGAGAACAGTGTTATTGAAGTAAAGAGTTACCATGATAATGGAAATATAATTGTATCGGTAAAAGACCAGGGAATCGGTATTTCGCCAGAGGACCAGGTACACCTGATGGAACGGTTTTTTCGCGGTGCCAACGCAGGCAATATACAGGGTACTGGTTTGGGTTTGCATATTGTTGCCAGGTACGCGGAACTAATGAATGGTAAAGTGACATGTTATAGTGAACTGGATAACGGAACAGAATTCGTTGTTGCATTTAATACAAACGCTAATTGATATGAAAAAGATATTATTGATTGAAGACAACGATGATATCCGCACCAATACAGCCGAGATACTCGAGTTATCCGGGTATCAGGTAATCATGGCCGCCAATGGCAAGATCGGTATTGAGCAGGCCATTGAGCACAAACCCGACCTCATTATCTGCGATATCATGATGCCGGTTCTGGATGGGTATGGCGTTTTGCATGCAATTCATCGGAACGACAGCATCCGGAATGTCCCTTTCATATTTCTTACCGCAAGAACAGAGCGTGGTGATTTCAGAAAGGGTATGGAACTCGGTGCCGACGACTATCTCACCAAACCATTTGATGCCACCGAATTGCTCAATGCAGTTGACAGTCGTTTGAAGAAATTTGATCTTTTGAAAGAAGAACTGGCGCCGGGTCTCGAAGGCGTTCAATATTTTATCCAGGAATCATTAGGCAGGAATGTGTTTGAAACACTTGCAGAAGGAAGGGATACAAATCTTTACAGGAAAAAACAGAACATTTATTCTGAAGGTAATCACCCGAACCGTTTGTTTTATATTGTAAAGGGCAAGGTGAAGACTTTCCGGAGCAACGACGATGGAAAAGAACTCGTAACGGATCTTTACAGTACGGGCGATTTTATCGGGCATATTGCCTTACTGGAGGGGACAACTTATAAGGATACTGCAGAAACGCTTGAAGAGACCGAACTGGCTATCATACCCAAAGAAGAGTTCAATAATCTTGTAAACAATAACAAAGAAGTTGCGCAAAAATTTATACGGCTGTTGGCGAGGAATGTATCAGAGAAAGAGAATCAATTATTAGGGCTCGCGTATAATTCATTACGGAAAAAAGTGGCTGAAGCACTTATTTTCCTGCAAAAAAAATATAAGCAGCAGGGTGATCAGGATTTCACGATCGATATCAGCAGGGAAGGTCTGGCCACTATTGCAGGCACAGCTACGGAATCACTGATACGTACATTAAGTGATTTTAAAAGTGAAAAACTGGTGGAAGTGCAGGGTGGTTGTATAAGGATCCTTGATGAAAAGAAACTGGCAAATATGTTCAATTGATCAATCAATCTCTGCTTCATGATTGTTTCTCAAACCTGCCGCTGATCTCTTTTATTTTGATCCGGTACATAACAAATCTTGGTGCACGTTTGTCAAGTTCTGTTACTACTTCGTGTTCATGTTTGTGTATCGTATTACTTGTCATAAGGGAAAATATACGGCCGAAAAGTATATTGCGTGCAGTCTTCTCCTCCTCATCTTTTAACTCTTCAAATTTCCCCAGCACTACTACCGACCGCCAGTTCATCATGTCGGTCATAACATCCACTTCAAAACAAACACTGGGGTTCTTTCGCAGAATAGTGAGCTTTGTGCCTTCATTGGTTTGTCCATAAATGTATTCCCCATCATAGGTAAAAGTAACGGGCACCACATAAGGCTGTTTGCCATCGCAACAAGCTAATCTGCCCAGCACCTGGCTGAGAAGTATATTCTGTATTTCCTGTTTGGTTAGTTCTCCCAGCATGCTGTTATGGTTTCTGTTATTCAAAACTATGGGTTTGTTATAGGGCAATAGGTGACGAGAGTCATTCTGCCTTATGATCGTTCTCAATAGTAAAAGATGCATAGTTTGATTAGCAGTACCTTGCTGCAAATGATAGATGATTTTACGTTCGCTAAACAATATATTGCGGTAAACAGCTGTGGCCCGGTTGATCCTGGCGCGCCATTTTCATTATTTGGCCCTGCACCGGCACCGGGTTCTTTTTTTGCCATTGGAACCAGTGAATGGCAGGCCAACACACCGGGAGAAATCTTCCTTTCATTATCATGGCGCAAAGAAGGTCTCCCTGGAAATTTTACTGATCATTATTCCGGGTATGGTGCATCATTTAATAATCATTCTTTTCTTGTTTCCTTTTCAATTTTGCTGAAAGGAAAATGGCAGACCCTGTCGATCCCTTCAAATCCTTTATTTGCAACTGATGCATACGGTAAGATTTCGGCATATTCAGTTTTTCATTTGATCATAGATAAACGTTTTTTAAAAATGGGTCAAACTGAAAATCCAGATGCCCTCCGTTTTGGCCAATCAAAAACTGGTTTTATAAAAATGGAATTAACGGCACCAGCCTATGGGTTTGGTAGTGGCTTATATGCCAATGCAGTTGCGACTGCATTGTTGAATTCAAAAGGCGGTATACCAGGAGTAATGCCTGGGGTGCCTTATATACCGGTAATAGATACATTAGGGCTTCGCTATGTTCCCGGTTAATATACGGGGATTTGGATGGAATCTGGAAACATTCCCGATATGATGCATGGATGCAAGTAACAGGCAGTTCCTGCAGTTTTATTCCTTTGAATATCTTTTTTTAAACTGTTCAGGCGATACGCCAACTTTGTCTTTAAATAGTTTGGAAAAATAAAGAGGGTTTTCGAAGTTCAATTCGTAGGCGATGTCTTTAATCGTTTTATCCGGATCGTTCAAAAGCGTCTTCGCTCTCTCGATTTTCAATTGGATGAAATATTGCTGGGGGGCGATGCCCGTGTATAGTTTGAACATTTTCCTGAACCACGCGTAACTCACTTTCAATTCCATCGCTATTTGCTGCATAGCAAGGTCTTCATCTATGCGGGTACGCAACAGCAGCATTGCCCTGTTCATCATAATTTCGGCAGATACCTCATTTTCAAATATTTTTTGTTTGTTAAATGCATGTACCTGTCCAAGAAGGTGCAATACCGCACCGGAAATTAACGGCTGATAGCCAGGCCTTTCTTTTTTTGTTTGTTCTAATATTTCATTGAACAGGATAATGATCTCTTCTTTACATCCCACATGTATCACTGCATGCTTTGGATGAAAGAAATATTGCTTCTGAATATGTTCTATGATTTTGCCTTTGAATCCAACCCAGTATTCATTCCAGCCCGTTCCGGTCTTTGGCTGGAAGCGGTGCCATTCACCCGGGAATAGGAAAATGATGGTTCCGGGTTGTATCACCGTTTCAGCCATGCTGGTTGATTGGAAAACGCCTTCACCGGCAGTAATGTAGATCAACTGGAATTCATTGAGTATGCGGCCTGTTTCCCAGGTAAAATAATGATGTGATGGATGTTCTTTATAAGGATACTGATCACCGGCTTTGATATGTGTACAACCGGTATTTAGTACCGATAAGCCCCAGCTTTCATCCTCACTACTTACGGGCAGGTATTGATAATAGTTAACCATTGGCAGGCAGGCTTTGCAATAAAAATATCAAAAAGTATATATCAAATATCAAAAAGGATATCCCGCAGGTAAGGTAGAAAGATATATTTACAACACGGAGCCTGAATTGAATGGATCGGGCCGCTTCTTTTCTAATTAATGTTGCTGCAATGATCGCATCCACACTAAAGATCGGCTTGTTTGGTATAGGGCTTGATGCCTACTGGCCACAGTTTGCAGGATTGAAGGAACGATTGGAGGGATACATGCAGGTAGTGGAACAAAAACTTTCCACCATTCATCCGCAAATTATCAATGCAGGTTTGGTAGATACGACCGATAAAGCTTTTGCCGCGGGCCGTCAATTCAGGCAGGAGGATGTAGACATCATCTTTTTATACGTTACTACGTACGCCTTATCATCAACCGTATTGCCTGTTGTACAGAGAGCGAAAGTGCCGGTGATCATTCTTAACCTTTCACCCGAAGCCGCGATTGACTACGAAGCATTCAATTCCATGACTGACCGGAGTAAAATGACGGGCGAGTGGCTGGCATTTTGTTCCGCATGCCCGGTGCCCGAGATTGCCAATGTGTTTAATCGAACAGGTATCAGGTTTCACCAGGTAACAGGTATGTTGCATAATGACCCGGAATGTTGGAACGAGATCGGCGAATGGGTTGAAGCAGCAAAAGTTGCCAACGGTATGTTCTATAACCGGCTTGGTTGCATGGGCCATTATTATAGCGGCATGCTTGATATATACACGGATCTCACAACGCAATACGCTCATTTCGGCGGTCACATTGAACTCCTTGAAGTGGAAGAACTTGCATCGCTTTGTAAAACGGTTACTGATAAAGAACGTAGTGATCGTGTTGCAGATTTTTATGAGGTATTTGACATACAACCGGGTTGCTTACCAGAAGATCTGGACAGATCATCAACCACTTCTGTTGCACTTGATAAACTCGTTGAGCAATACGGACTTGGTTCTATGGCATATTACTATAAGGGCACGGGCAATGCAGATAATGAAGAGGCTATCAGTTCCATTATCTTAGGAAATTCTTTACTTACTGCGAGGGGAGTGCCTGTTGCCGGCGAATACGAAATAAAAAATGCGCAGGCGATGAAGATAATGGACCTGTTTGGAGCCGGTGGCTCTTTCACCGAATATTATGCGATGGATTTTAAGGATGATGTGGTACTGATGGGTCATGACGGCCCGGGGCATATTGCCATCGCGGAAGGCAAAACAAAAGTACGACCGTTAGGTGTGTACCATGGTAAAGTTGGTAGAGGGCTGTCTGTTGAAATGTCTGTAAAGCATGGCCCCGTCACTTTACTTTCAGTTGTTGAACAACCGGGTGGAAAACTAATGTTGCAGATTGCCGAAGCCACAACAGTTGCAGGGCCAATACTGCAAATTGGAAATACGAATAGCCGGTATAGATTTTCTATAGGAGCGCGTGCTTTCGTAAATAAATGGAACAGCTATGGTCCCGCACATCACTGCGCAGTGGGAATCGGGCATCTTTCATCCAAAATAAAAAAACTGGGGCAACTTTTACAGATGGAAGTGGTACAGGTATGCTGATAAAAAAATACAATAACATTATAATCGATTCATATGAGAACTAACATTTTTACGAAGACTGCCTGCATGGCTCTTGTAAGCTCTGTACTATTTATCTCAACCCACCATGGTTACGCTCAGAATAAGAAAGTAACCATTGAATGGGATAAAACATTGGTTGTATCAAAAACGACAGCCACTTTGCAGGTGGTGAACAATCCCATGCTGAACAGGAACTCGTCTATGCATGCAGGAGCGTTCTCCTCTTTAAAAGATATGGGAGCGGACTATGTAAGGTTTGTGCCCTGGTTCCCCTATGCAAAATCTGCGGTGGTGGAACTGAAAGAACCCTCAGCAACAGAAACGTTCTGGGATTTCAGCAATCCAGATCATGTGGTGG
>JAQBNJ010000352.1 GCA_028288645.1 Sediminibacterium sp. | reverse complement strand
AGCAAGTTTAAAAAACTGCTGGATCAAGGTGCACTCACAAAGGAAGAATATGAGGCAGCAAAGAAAAAACTACTAGAAAAAAAATAAACAGTACTTAAATCAAAAAATTATGCAAGCTATAATTATTGGAATTGTTTCAGGCGTGGTTTCCATACTAGCTATCATCATGCTTAAGAAGCTCGATAAAGCAACAATTTACGCAATGATATTGACAGGCATCGGATTCCTTTATGTCGGGTATACCTGGAGCGATACTACTTCCCTGTTACTCAATTCGGTGCAGGCAATAGGATTCATGTTCATTGGTTATTTCGGGATCAAAAACATGCAATTGCTGGCGCTTGGATTTTTCCTGCATGGTGCCTGGGATCTTGTTTACGATGTATTACCGTTACCGGATCTGCGGCCGCCACATTATGACCTGTTCTGCCTTTCTATCGACTGGGTAATGGGCGTCTACCTGCTGATATTAGCAAAAAGAATGACAAACCACACAAACCTTAATTTTACGCCATGAAAGTTTACTGGTCCATGCCACCCGCACTTAAACCCTTTTATGCGATGGAACTGGCATTTTACGACAGTGACTTAAAAAGGGAGCGTTACCAGAACGCATGGGAGCGCCTGGAACGAGCACATGTATTGGGACAACGCTGGTTTATCCAACACAGTTATGTTCACTGGAAAATGCTGCTCTTCGGTATCAGGATCAAAAGTGGTAAAGAAATACTTGGTCAAATTCCGAGATTGTTGATAGGTGGCGTAAAATCATTCGTCGGCAAAATCCCGGTCGGCAACACCGGCGGTGCAAACGTACCGCCGCTGAAACCCATGGAAATACCACAGGACCTGGCGCTAATGCTTACAAATTTTGCTAAACCGTAAATTTGTATCTATGAACCTGTATATCAAAAATATGGTCTGTCCGCGCTGTATCAAAGCGGTGGACCAACTGATCAAAGACATCCCTGCGAACGCAGTGTATGTAAGACTTGGTGAAGTGATGATCAGGGAGGAACTGAATGCAGCGCAATTAGGAAAGTTTGCCTCAAACCTTACAAGCATCGGGTTTGAATTATTGGATGATAACCTCAAGCAGCAGGTAGACAGGATCAAAACGATCGTAATTGATCACATACATTATAAAGAGGATGAGAAATTCCCTTTTACAGAGATACTTTCCACCGCATTGATGCGCGAGTACTCGGTGATCAGTAAACTGTTTTCACAAACGGAAGGTATCACTATCGAACAATATGTGATCCTGCAGAAAATAGAGAAGGCAAAGGAATTAATTACCTATAAACAAATGAACCTGAATGAGATCTCATTCAAACTTGGTTATAGCAGCGCCGCTCATTTATCAGCACAATTTAAAAAAGTAACGGGACTGACGCCTTCACAGTTTAAAGCACAAGCACCGCATCATCGAAAGACAATCGACAATGTTTAGGTTTCAACATTTCATTTTTTCAACAGGATATAAATTTTACCCATCATTGTATAACAGCGACGGTATATCACCACCGTAGTTTTGTACTATATAAAATTATTATGAACCATACTTATAAAATCACAGGAATGACCTGTAGCAGCTGCCAACAAAAAGTGCAGGGGCTGTTATCCGGAATCCCGGGAATTAAAAATGTTTCAATTGATCTTTCTTCAGGAAAGGCTGAAATAGAAATGGATAAACATATATCTACCACAGCATTACAGGCGGCATTAAAAGATTACCCAAAATACCAGCTATCAGAATCATTAGAAATACCAGCCGCGAAAGTATACTCAGAAATGGAAGAGCCGGCAAAATCCTGGTTGGCCACTTACAGGCCACTTTTATTGGTATTCGGGTATATTGTTGTCCTTTCACTTATTGGAGCAGGTGCTACTACGCACTTTAATGTATGGGCATTTATGCGGGTGTTTATGGCCGGTTTTTTCATTGCATTCTCTTTTTTCAAAATGCTTGACCTAAATGGTTTTGCCGATAGCTATTCCATGTATGATATCGTTGCCAAAAAAATCAGACTATGGGGTTATGTATATCCATTTGTTGAGCTGGCGTTGGGCTTATCCTTTGTAATCAATTTTCAACCACTTATCATGAATGAAATAACCCTGGTGGTTATGTCGGTAAGCATCATCGGCGTATTGCAAAGCGTATTTAATAAGCGTAAGATCAAATGCGCCTGTTTAGGCTCTGTGTTTAACCTGCCAATGAGTACAGTTACTATTATTGAAGATTCGATCATGATCGCGATGAGTATTACCATGATATTTAAAATGCTTTAAAATATACAATTATGAAACAGTTACTAAACTTCTTTTCCCTGCTACTGCTTTTGAATTCAGTGCAGGCACAAAAAACAACAGTAAATGATACCCATTTATTAAAACATTATTATGAATTAAAAGATGCGTTGGTGAATAGCGATGCAAATACAGCCTCTTCCAAAATAACGGACGTGATCAACGCATCTACAGGTAATCTTGTATTACCTGATCCGCTCAGGAAAAAATTAATTTCGGCAGGCAGGGACCTGGAAAAACAGCGGAATGCTTTTGAAGAACTTTCATCGGAAATGTACACGCTGGTCAAAACAAAAAAAATGACCACTGATACCATCTACCAGGATTATTGCCCTATGAAAAAAGTGTATTGGCTAAGCAGTGAACCTGCCATCAGGAATCCTTATTACGGTAAAATGATGCTTACATGCGGTAACATAACACAAACCATCAAACCATGAAAGCCGCCTTATTATTTTTATCGGGGCTCTTGTTATCAACCTTTGTTTTCGCACAGGATGATATGAAAATGGATATGGGAAAAGAAATGCAACCCGCTAAACTTCCATTTTTTACAAAGATTGGCAACCGTATGATTTACCATTTGTATATAACCGACACGATGGTAAATTATACAGGGAAAACAAGACCTGCTATGGCGATCAATGGCTCAATACCGGCTCCCGTACTGGATTTTACAGAAGGAGATACCGCGGAGATCTATGTGCATAATAATTCGATGATGGAGACTTCGATTCACTGGCATGGTCTTATTCTGCCAAATAAATATGACGGGGTATCTTATCTGACCACTGCACCCATTACAATGGGGCAAACACATTATTACACATTTCCTATCAAACAAAACGGAAGTTACTGGTATCATTCACATACCATGATGCAACAACAAAGTGGCATGTATGGAGCGATCAACATTCATAAAAAAGATGAACCGGTTAAAAAAGAATATACATTATTATTAAGCGATTGGACAGATGAAAACCCTGATGAAGTTGACCGTTCATTGCACAATGCTACTGATTGGTATGGTATCAAAAAAGGAAGCACACAAAGTTACGCTGAAGCTATTAAAGCCGGTTATTTTAAAACCAAACTGACCAATGAATGGAAGCGCATGACAGCAATGGACGTGAGCGATGTTTATTACGACAGGTTTTTCAGCAATGGGAAAAGTGAAAATGAAGCGCATGGCTTTAAAGCAGGGGATACGGCGAAACTTCGAATTGTCAATGGTAGCTCTTCCACTTATTTCTGGCTGAATTATGCAGGCGGTAAACTTATTGTGGTAGCGAATGATGGGAAAGATGTGGTTCCTGTTGCGGTTGACAGGTTACTGATCGCAGTTTCAGAGACGTATGATGTGTTGGTGGTGTTTCCGGATAATAAAAGTTATGCGTTGACTGCCACTGCAGAAGACCGCACAAAAGCAACCACACTCTGGTTAGGTGAGGGAATGAAAGTTTTAGCCGACACAATGCCCCGCTTAAAATATTTTGAAGGCATGAAGATGATGAATGATATGATGAAAATGAATGGCGATTTGAATGATATGGTCATGAAGATGAGCCTGCAGCAAATGGACATGAATACTGTCATGTACCCGGAGACAGGGGGGGCAAAAGAAATTGTAACACTCAATTATGCCATGCTTCGTTCACCTGTTCCCACAGTATTGCCTGATGCACCGGTAAAGGAATTTATTTTCAATCTCTCCGGTAATATGAACAGGTATGTCTGGACTATTGATAATAAAACGGTTTCTGAAACCGATAAGATCATGATCAAAAAAGGAGAGAACGTACGGATCATCTTATACAATGGCACTATGATGCGCCACCCAATGCACCTGCATGGACATTTTTTCAGGGTACTCAATGGGCAAGGGGATTATTCTCCCTTAAAGAATGTATTAGATATCATGCCTATGGAAACGGATACTTTGGAATTTGCTGCAACAGAAAGCGGCGATTGGTTTTTTCATTGCCATATATTATACCACATGATGAGTGGGATGGGCAGACTATTCAGTTATGAAGGCTCACCTGTGAATCCCGAAATCGGTGACCCGGTAAAAGCTTTGAAAAAAATATATGCGGATGACAGGAAGATCCATACTATGGCAAAAGTTGGATTGGAAAGCAACGGCACAGACGGAGAGATCATGTTTACCAATACACGTTTTCAATTCCAAACCGAATGGCGGATAGGATTGAAGCCGGAGCATGGCTATGAAAGTGAGAGCCATATCGGGCGATATCTGGGGAAAATGCAATGGTGGTTTCCGTATATTGGTTGGGACTTCAGGTACCGGCAGATGGAAGGGCCTGAAAAGGACTTATTTGGCAATGTTAATTCAAAAGATAACCGGAAAGCATTTTGCTTTGGTGTTGAATACACAATGCCGTTGCTGGTTAAAGCTGATGCAAGGTTTGACACCGAAGGAAAGCTTCGCCTCCAGTTGTCAAGAGAAGACTTGCCGGTTTCCAAAAGATTGCGGTTTAATTTTATGGTAAATACGGATAAGGAATACATGACGGGTATCAGGTATGTGGCAACCAAATATTTTCACTGTCAACTCATTACGACAGCGATATGGGCTTTGGAGCCGGCATTACCATTACCTATTAATTGTCTCTTTTAGACGCAATAATGTCCGTTTGTATTGTAAGCATCAATTTACCTTTAACTGCTG
>JAQBNJ010000346.1 GCA_028288645.1 Sediminibacterium sp. | reverse complement strand
GGGACTGATCAAATACCCGCTGGAGTTGATCGACAGCACTATCCGCGAGATACGCGCGTTAAGTACCAGGCAGGTAACACCCCTGAGAAATATCCACCTGAAAGAATTGATCCAGACATTGCTCAATGACCTCGCAAAAAACACATCTGTTGAAATTAATTTTACCTACTCCATTCCTGATGCATTGATCAAGGATGACCTTAAGCTGAATATGTACCGCATCATCCAGGAACAGATCAACAATATTGTAAAACATGCACAGTCAAAAAAAGTAAATATCATCGTGGAAGCTGATAAGGGTACGATCAGGATAAGCGTGAACGACGATGGCAAAGGTTTTGATATTGGTAAAAAACGAAAAGGCATCGGCATTTCAAATATGATCAACCGCGTGGAATCTTTTAACGGTCAGGTATCCATTGATAGCTCGCCGGGCAACGGAACAAGGATGAATATTACGATACCTTATTTATTCTGATGTATTTTCCAGATGCCGGTGTTATCATCATTACTGCTCAAAAAAAATTGCCACAGGCGACACAGATTTTTACAGATTTTTCTGTGGTAATCTGTGTCGTCTGTGGCAAAAGAATAATAAGGCAACTATTCCAATATTCTCCAAACACTTGTGGCCCCCAAAATCCCGAAAATTGTTTAGTTTAGAAGACAATTAACCTAAACGAATGCATATGCCATCAAATACAGTTCTTCCGACCGAACAATCCCGCCGAAAATTTTTATACCAAACAGCATTGACATCTCTTGGCCTTATCTGTGCCGGCAGATCAGCCTGGGCAAAAAATTCTATCAATAATTTGGTTGACAACCCGGATTCAAAGATCAAGGGTGTACAGGTTGGTGTGATCACTTATTCGTTTCGCAGTATGCCGGGTAAACCGGAACAATTGCTGCAGTATTGTATCGATTCAAATATCAGCGCGATAGAATTAATGGGTGATTCTGTTGAGGATTATGCAGGCAAACCTGTTAACACGGTTAAGTTACCGCCTCGTGTTCAGGGACAACAAACAGTATTGACCGATGAACAAAAAGCACAGGTGGCTGCTTACCAAAAGTCGGTGGTAGACTGGCGTGCTTCTGTTGCGATGGATAAGTTTGAAGAACTGCGCAAGATGTACAACAAAGCTGGCGTAAGTATCTACGCATTCAAACCCAATGCCCTCAACCCGAACAACACGGATGCTGAAATAGAATATGCGTTGAAAGCTGCCAAAGCATTGGGTGCAAGATCTGTTACGGTTGAATTGCCAACGGATACTGCACATTCAAAACGCCTTGGCGATCTTGGTGAAAAACACAAGGTCTATATCGGTTACCATGCACACCTCCAGGCAACAGATACTGCATGGGATACAGCATTAGCTCAATCACCTTATAATTCCATGAACCTTGACTGTGGCCATTATATTGCCGCAGGAGGAAACAATACCAAAGAAACTTTACTCGCACTGATAGAAGCCAGGCATGAACGCATCACCACCATGCATTTAAAGGACCGCAAAACAAAAGCGAACGGCGGTAATAACGTTGTTTGGGGATCAGGCGACACACCCATCAAAGAAGTATTGACTTTACTGAGAGAAAAAAAATACAAGATCCCAGCCACCATCGAATTGGAATACGATATACCCGCTGGATCTGATGCTGTGAAGGAAACGAAGAAATGTTTTGAGTTTGCGAAGGCGATGCTTGAAGCGTGAGAATGATTTTGGGATTTTGGAATTGGGTCCCGCATTTTGCGGGATGGAATTGATCGTAGTTCCCGCCCGATGCCAATTTCCCAATCTCCCAATTCCAAAATTTCAAAATTTAAGCCCCTTTCATTTGAAACGCCTCCTCTCTCTCGATTTCATGCGCGGCCTCATCATGGTCCTGTTAGCTCTCGAAAGCGCCGGGCTGTTTGATCATCTATTTAAAGCAACAGAAGGAAATATATTGAATGGCTTTTTCCTCCAGTTCTTTCACCATCCATGGAACGGTTTGCGTTTCTGGGATCTTGTGCAGCCTGCATTCATGTATATGGCTGGTGTTGCAATGGCGTATTCATTGCATAAACAAAAGGAACAGGGCTTATCCTGGAACCGGTCGTTCAAAAAAATATTGAAGCGATGCGGCTGGTTATTTTTCTGGGGTGTAATGGATTATGCCGTTCGCA
Source organism: Sediminibacterium sp. (assembly GCA_028288645.1). Taxonomy (GTDB): domain Bacteria; phylum Bacteroidota; class Bacteroidia; order Chitinophagales; family Chitinophagaceae; genus Sediminibacterium. The sequence goes on along the minus strand of JAQBNJ010000346.1, from coordinate 818 downwards.
AAACGGGTTTGTCCTTTGAATTGTGGGATGTGCTTACCCAATTATCTTTTACCACATTAGTTGCATTTCTTATTTTTCAATGGAGCAACACCAGGCAAATCATGGTATGCATTGGTTTGTTGTTACTCACGGAAATATTATACCGCCTTACAAATGTTCCTGGGTTTGATCAACCTTTTACCGACCAGCAGAACTTTGGTAATTATGTTGACCTGTTGTTGATGAATAAGATCAACCACGGCGGTTGGGTGGCTATCAATTGCATTCCCACAGCCGTGCATACGATTGCCGGAGCATTGACCGGGAAACTATTATTGCAGAAGAGCAATCACAAATTAAGGACGATGATCATATGGGCGATCGCCTGTTTGATTATTGGTTATGGATTAGATATGGCGGGTATCACTCCTATCATCAAACGCATAGCAACAAGTTCATTCACATTGGCATCGCTGGGATTTTGTTTATTGGGATTGGTTCTGTGCTATTGGTGGATCGATATCCGTGATCATAAAAAGAACCTTGCCTTCTTTACTATTATCGGCATGAATTCATTGTTCATTTATTTATTCTTTGAGATTGTAGGCCATCGCTGGTTCAATGGGTATATCAGCGCTATTGCCAATGGATTGTTGGGTTTTATCTATACACCTGAATTATTGAGCCAGACCATTGCATCCCTTTGTATTTTTGGTTTGGAATGGGGATTGTGTTATTTCCTGTACCGGAAGAAGATATTTTTTACTGTATAAAACGAACCTGTGATAAAACAAATGAATACGAGGATCAACATGATCATTGCCTGTTTATTTATTGCG
>JAQBNJ010000341.1 GCA_028288645.1 Sediminibacterium sp. | reverse complement strand
CCGCCCAATACTACCGGGGTGTCAATGGATATACCGCTGCTTCTCACCGAAAGAGTTCCCGCTGAAACGCTTCCGGTTACCGTAAGCGATGTTAATCCGCTAATTGTTGTTATTGACAGGTTCTTTGGTGAAAGATATCCTCTTGACGGTATTTCTTCCATATCGAGTTTGACCGTATCACTCTTAGTCTTTATTTTATTAACCTGCGAAATTAACGGGGAAGCATTTACGCTACCGGCTGCGATACTTCCATTTACCAAAAGATTATTTGGCCTGGTGCGGACCATCTCGGTTGGTTTGTTTTGATAACTGAGCTTATCATTATTAGTCTGGGCGAGTAACGGAGCATCCCCACTTCTTCCTGCGGTTATGTTGCCGGCAACAGGATCCCTTGATAGGGTTCTGTCAAGTAAAACAGTATCCTTTTCATAGGCCGATTCTCTAAGCGCAAATGTTTTAGGCGCCAGGGCAGCAACGGATTCTTTGTTGATCATGTCACGAGCCGAAAGATTCTCAGAACTTGTATTCTTTTTTAAATCCTGCAAAGGCTTTCTGTAGTTATTCGCCAGAACGGTTGTCTTTTGTATTGTGTTGAGAGAATCTTTTTTTGATTCGGCTGCTGTAATTGTCCGGGCGCTATCTGTTGGAGCGATGGATCGTTTCATCGCCAGTTCATGTGTATTAGTTTTAACTGTAAATATTTTCCATCCGAATATTCCGGCGCCAAGCAATATTATGGCAGCCGCAGCAACCTGCCACCATATATTCCGTTTTACAATGGCAGGAATTATTTTAGCCGGTTCTGATATTAGTTGGTTATTGATATAAGCGAGATCCTCGTTGACTTTTTTTATATCAGTTGATTGATAACCTTCTATTGCATCAGCCAGAAAAGGATCCTGCACGGCAGCTTTTTCCAGTTCATGCATCTCTGCGGGGGATAACTTTCCCTGCAGGTATCTCTCAATATCTGCAAATGAATAAGGGCCCATATGTTTGTTAGGTTCATTCATGTTTGTCCATACATATTTTTAAATTTCTTCTTCCATTCTGTACCAGGCTGCGGATCCTGTTCCAGTCGAGGCTGGTTATTTCCACGATCTCGTTATAACATTTTCCTTCTAAGTAAAATAATTGAATGATGTTCTTTTGTTCATCGTTCAATGCTGCGATACATTTATTCAGCCGCTGGAATTCTTTTTCTTTTTCCAGCACATCATCCAGATGTGAGAAATCCTCCGATTGCATAAATTCCGGCTGGAATTCTACGATCACCGCTTTTTTATTTTTTCGCAACTGCATCAGGCAATAATTCCTGGCTACTACATATAACCAGCTTTTAAAAGTGTCAACTGTATGCGTACGTAATTTGTTGATCAGTTCCTGGTAGATGCTCATCACTGCATCTTTTGCATCTTCTCTTTCTTTCAGGTATTTTAAACACACACCAAATACAAGATCTGTATACCGCATATAGAGCGTAGCCAGGTGCGATTGATCGCCGGAAGCCTGGTAAGCTTTCAGCAAACTCTCGTCTGAGCTGTTGATATTTTCTCCTATGTGCTTTACAGGGACCATTCTTTACCCAAGGTAATTTTTTTTATAAACTGTTATGTAATTCTCTCAACCGCTTCATCTTTCATAAAATCAATTATATGAAACGAATCATTCTTTTTAGCTTTTTGTTATTAATTATAGCAACGGCTTTTACGTATTCGACAAGGGTTATCACCGGTACGATAACAGATGATGCAGGAAAACCGATAATTGCATACATCCAGGTAAAAAATTCTCAAAAAGGGGCGTCTTCGGCTGCAGATGGCAGTTTTAAGATTGAAATAGCAGACGATAATGCGGTACTGGTGGTATCTGCAGTTGGCTTTGAGCGGAAGGAAATAAAGGTGGGCAAAGATGATAAATTAACGATCCGTTTGAAAGCGAGCACGGAATGACAGGATCAGTTAATGGCATCTATGGCTCGCCTTCGCCACAATTGGTGGTGCGGAGCACAATAACTGCCGGCGCGCTTGCCGCTACAAGTTCTGCTCAAGCATATTATGATAACGGCGGCCGTTACTATAATAAACAGAAATATGCAGATAGAGAGGGCTATGATCATATCACCGAAAATCCTTTTCTCACAGTAAACGACAATCCCTTATCAACTTTTTCAATAGATGTGGATGCAGCTTCTTACAGTAATATCCGCCGCATATTAAAAAATGGGCAGTTGCCACAGGAAGGTGCTGTTCGCATTGAAGAGATGATCAATTATTTCAGTTATGAATATGCACAGCCTATAGGTAAAGATCCATTTGCCGTGCATACCGAAATGGCGGTATGTCCATGGAACACCAAACATCAATTGGTGTTGATCGGTTTGCAGGGAAAGAAAATAGATGCTACTGAATTGCCTCCTTCTAATCTTACTTTTTTGATCGATGTAAGCGGCAGTATGATGACGGGTGACAGGCTGCCACTGGTGAGGGAGTCTCTAAAATTATTAGTCGATCAGTTGAGGCCGAAAGATAAAGTGGCCATAGTGGTATATGCCGGTAACGCGGGATTGGTATTACCTGCTACAGATGGTGACCGGAAGATCACGATCAAAGAAGCGATAGACCGTTTGGAAGCGGGTGGTTCTACAGCCGGTGGCGCAGGTATTCAGCTTGCTTATAAAGTAGCCAAAGAAAATTTTAACAAAGAAGGCAATAACCGCGTGATACTTTGCACCGATGGCGATTTTAATGTTGGCCTGTCAAGCGATGATGCTTTGGAAAGATTGATAGAGAACGAAAGAAAAAGCGGCGTGTACCTGACCGTGTTGGGGTATGGCACCGGCAATTACCAGGATGCCAAAATGCAGAAACTAGCTGATAAAGGAAACGGGAACCACGCATACATCGATGGTATCAGCGAA
>JAQBNJ010000339.1 GCA_028288645.1 Sediminibacterium sp. | reverse complement strand
GCTGTAAATAACTCTTGCAACCGGTGTGGCTTTCGCCTTGCCATCCAATTTTAAATTGGGATAGTTATTGGGCCAATAGCTCATATCCATCGGCGACTGATCAAGGGTCGGTGGTTTCTGTGCGTCTGCGTTTTTCTGTGCGTCTGTACTCAAAAAGGCAAGCATACATACCAGGCTAACGAGTAATTTCATGTATTAGGATTTTTTCAAAGATAAATGCTATTGCCTTAGCAACGCATCGAATTGTGATGAAGCAAAGTTTTTAACATCCGGAAAGAATTCATTGTAGTATTCTTTCAAACTGTCGTAGTGCTGCAGGAATAGATGGTAAACCTGCGAGGAATCGGTTAGATATTGTGCCCTTCTTACAACGCCGCCAAAGCTTTTTTCGATCCCTTCTTTAAATTGGTAATTGTATAGCCAGTTCTGGGAACTCATGTACGGAAGCATTCGTGTAAACCTTTCGGGCAATACCGGTTCACGTTCAATTAATTGTGCGTAAACCTCCTGCGCAAAAACGCCGAGTGCGTTTTCGGGAAACTGCTTATCGTCCAGCGCCAGGAAATGATCATACGCCACATCCATGAATGCACCGGCATAGGGCCCCACTGCGGGTTTAAAATATTCTTTGGCCTGTTTTGTGGCCGGGTGGAGATCCGTAAATGTATCGATGGCCCTGTGCAGGCGGATGCCTTTCTGAACCGCGGGAGGATAATCAAACTGCTTTTTCCCTTTTACAAAATCGCTGATCATATTTCCCACGAGGATATCGGGATGATGAAAAGAGAGGTATGCGTGAGCCAGGTAATTCATTGTAACTGTAAGTTACTTAATAAGGCATTAAACAATCATGATTCACGACTGTGCGGGTTGATGTGAGGACACATCAACGGCGGCCCCGCCGTGATTGTGTCCCCACAATCACAACAGGGTTTATGTATGGTCAGAACAACCCGCGCTATTTTGCATTCCCATGTATCCAATCACCGATCAACTGCAAGACTGCGGGGGAAAAAGTTTCCTCGAGTTTCTCATAATCATCCTGCGGTGTTTTACAGGTCTGGAACATGTGGTTGATATTGGGCAAAGACTTTACCAGGTAATTTTTGTTCTTCCCTTTTTGCAAAGCGGCTTCAATACCTGCAAGATTTTCTTTGCTGGTTACCTGTACATCACTTTCTCCATTGAGCGCCAATACAGGGCATTTTACTTTTTGGAGTGCGGGCGCGGGTTGATAGTTAAAGAAATAATTTGTCCAGTAAAGTGCATGGTACGCTTTCATTTGATCCGCCCAATCAATAAATGGCTTGTCGCCTTTTACGGTAAGCAATCTTGTTTCCATCGTATCAGGCACATTCCGTTTCCATATATTATAAGCAATATGTATGTTCGCTTTTACCCTGTTATATTCAGTACTTTTTTTGAAAGCGGCAAAACAGTCGCGAACCAATTGCGCTGCTTTTTCATGATCCTTTTCATTCAGTCCCGGTTTGATCATCCCTGCTTCCATCTGGTAGTTCCAGATATCGCCTCCTGAAATACCCGGCCCCGCCAGCAACACTATAAATCCCACATCATTTCTACGCGAAGCAACCAGCGGAGCGATCATGCCTCCTTCACTGTGGCCGATCAATCCAATCTTTTTACGATCAACATCTTCGCGCGATTGCAGGTAAGCGATGCCGGTCTCTACATCTTTTGCAAAGTCTTCACTGGTTATTTTATCAATATCATTTCCCAACGTTGTGCCGCCGATACCCCTGTCATCAACCCTTAATACAGCGATACCGTTTTTGGTGAGATAGTCTGCCAGCACCGCGTACGTTTTGTGCGTGCCAATTGTCCCGTCCCTATCCTGTGTCCCGCTGCCGGTAATAATGATCACTGCCGGAAATTTTCCTTCGCCATTCGGTTTCGTGAAAGTGGCGCCATAGTGTACGGATTGATCCGCGTTCTCATAGGTTATGTCTTCTACGTTGTATGGGAAAGGCGCTTTCGGTGTTTGCGGTTTGGCCACCGCTACAGGCATACTGATTTTTTCTGCATCAGTCATCCGTTTCAGGTTCAGGTCGAACACACCGCCCCGCTGATTAAATACGCCGTTGATCACATCATGCCCGTCCCATTTGCCTTTATAGGTTGCGCCTAACACAGCCATTTCGCTAAGTAGGCTGTCGCGGTTCAGCATTATTTTACTTACCTGGATGCCTAATGCTTTCTGCTGGGGTATATCCAGGCTCGCGGAATAACCGTTGGCGCTCTTACTAATATTGAATATAAATCGAATGTTAGTGCCTCCCGCGTTGATCGATCCCTGCCAGCTTCCTGCAATATCCTGTGCATGTGCGGCAAAGCAATGGCTGATCAATAGAATAACGATTAGTTTTTTCATAACGAGTTATTATCGTGTTGGTGTTTTTTAAAATAACGGTAAGAAAAAACGCCGGGAATGACTACCATTAGTGCGGTTACACTCATCATAAAAATAAAAGCGGCCGCAAAGGGCAGTAATAAAGTGCCGATGGTGATGAGTATGCCACCCGGCACCCAGATCTTACCCATTAGCTGGTGTGTTTTGCGCCAGTTGTCTTCATTCTCCAACGTCCAGGGCGTGCGGAACCCGACAAAATAATTTGGTTTGATGCTGTGCATGTAGTTTCCAAGAACAGCAAACAGTAAACCCATGATCGGTAATAATAGTTTATTGATATTGAACGACCTGTTGGCTGTTGCATATATAATGATGAGAGTGATGGCGCATAAAAAGACCACCAATACCAGTGCTATTTTATGATATACTTCCGGCGATTGCGTTGCAGCTTTCTTGGGATCGATCTTTGACAGGTTTTTGATCAATAGATATAAGCCTATAGATACAGCGGCCATCAACAATACAATAAAGATCAACGATGCTTTTCCAGCGTACCCATTCGGGTTGCCACTCATATCAAAATGGATGGGAATGGTATCGGGCAGCGACGGATAGATAGTGGCTGTGTAAATGGCGGGGATACAAATAATAAAACAAACCAGCCATGTTTCGAATGGAGTTGCCTTTTTCATATCAGGATTTCTTTTTTGTTTTGGTAAACTGGATGAACCATTTCAACATTTCGTCCATCACAGTGGTGTTGAGTGAATAATAAATGAACTGACCCTCTTTAACAGAGGTTACCAGTTCTGCCTGTCGTAACAGGTCAAGATGATGTGAGATGCTCGGTTTGGAAATATGGAACCTGTCTGCGATTTCACCGGCAGTAAGGTCACCATCCCTGAGTATTTCAAGTATCTCCCTCCGTGTAGTATCGTTCAGGGCTTTGAATAGCGCGTTCAATGTTTCTGTTTTTATATATTTAGACAAATATCTAAATACTATTTAAATAATCCAAATTTTTCTTTCCGGTCAGGTGTATTCGCCGTTCATACCAGACCGTACAGATGTGTCATTCCATTCATCCCTGCCTTTATGATTTCGTTAAGAAAACGGTTGAAATGCAGTGCCAGACTACGTTTTGGCGCATTTCTGTTTATTTTTTGAATGCAGGATCTTACCGTTCATAACATGCAGGATGGTTAAAACCTTTTTCCATCACAATTCAAAAACGGGGTTGATGAGAGATTCTACATTTGGTTTGTCAATGTGAAAATGACATCAACAACACTTAATTAAAAACAGAAAAACAAACCATCATGAAAAAATTATTTATCGCCGCCCTTATAATGGTAGCAGCAGGAACAAGCGCTTTTGCCGCAGACGTAAAAGTGAACAACAAAGTAAAAAACAGTTTTGAGGCCATGTTCTCAGGGGCAGAGAATGTTACCTGGAGCGCAAAGAATCTTTACATTAGAGCTTCGTTTACACTGGTAGATGAAACGATGGAAGCGTATTTCGGAACTGATGGTGAACTGATCGGAACAAGTCGCACAATTGAACTGAAAAGACTGCCTTTAAGCGCTATCAAGAAGATCAAAAAAGAATACGCTTCATACAAAGTAACCGACACTATCGAATTTGAGCATGATGGTGAAAGGAGCTACTATGTATCATTGGAAGATGGTAACAAAAAGCAGATCCTCGAAGTATCCCTTTATGGAACTGTAACCGTTTACAAAGGCGCTAAAAAATAGTAGTAACAAACATAGGTTAGGTTGCAAAATGAGAGGAGCTCCGCTATGCGGGGCTTTTCTTTTTCACAAAATGATCCATGGTGATGAACTCTGCCTCTTTTTTCAAGTCGCTCAATAACCTGTTCAGTTTTTGCAGCAATGGGTCTCCGTTCAGCTTTTTGGTAAAGCCTGGTAACCCGTATGATTCAATATCTGTAAATTCCCATGGATGAAAATAGAGGCATACATAC
>JAQBNJ010000321.1 GCA_028288645.1 Sediminibacterium sp. | reverse complement strand
GTAAAGGAACGAGATCATTTTTCCTTTCGGCTGTTGTTTGTTGCTTGCCCATGCTTTTGTTTGCCAATGTAGGTAGGGCGGTATATCGGTTACAGTATATGATACATAATGAAAATCACTGTCATTGGCTTTGAACTTGTCTAACCATTCGGGCAGGAGATAGGCTCTTTCTTTTTGCCCATACAAACCTCCTACATTGAATTTTTTATTGTTGATGGTCAAACGTGCCTCCGCAGTGACCGCACGAAGCATCTGTCTTCCATTGATCATATTTGTATAGTCGATACACACCAGGTTGGGTGAAAGGCGAAACACTCTTTTTACCAGGCCATTATACAATACGATGTCTTTGTTATCGGCGCTACGAAATATTTGCGCAGGTGCATGAACAGGCTTTACCAACCAATCTTCCGAAGGCATTTTATTCATCGAGGCCTCCCACACAGAAACCGCATTGTTTTGCGCAGGTGATAAGGTAGGCATGAACCAAATAATACATGTGAAAAACGATCCAGTGATCTTCTGCATGGTATGTTGTTAAAGGAGAGAATGAATATACAATAAATAAAAAACCTATTTATCTCTGTATCGTCAATCCCGACTGTTCTTGATCATGGAACCGAAAATATTCAACAGGCTTGTTCTATCAGCCCCATCGGGGCGTCCTGTTTGTAGTAGTAAGGTTATGTGAAAAGGTGACTAGCTCCGTAGGAGCGCCCTGTGGGTATAATTAAGCCGGCAAATTGTCGTCGAACACTTGCATAGATTGTTTGCATTTACAGGTCGCTCCTACGGAGCTTTAATGTGCCACACACTACATTTCTACAAACAGGTCACCCTTACAGGGTTCTTCGTTTTTTCGAACCCCTATTCATTACATCAACGACGACAAAAAAACCCATTCATTGTTTTATCCTAAACGCTCCCCTCTATTGCAAATAAAGATTTATAAAACTATTGGCACATCAGCGTATTATTCTCACTCATAAAAGATCTTTTTTCCTTTGTTTTCTTTGTGCCCATGCCCGCTTACAGGCAGATTTGTCTGAACCACTGCATAGCAAACCACGGCACAGATTTTTCAGTGATTTTCCTAAACACACCGTTCGTGACCTCCGATTTCAACAACAGGATCCGCCAGGTACTGCTGCTTATGCTGGTACTTTCGCTTGTGTTATTGGTGGTACTTGAACTTTACCAGTTCTTTCCAGGATTCCTCGGAGCCATTACTTTATACATCCTTGGGCGCGACAGGTATTTGAGGCTGGTAAACAAGAAACGATGGAAACCCAGCCTCGCCGCATTACTATTCATGGGTATTTTTTTGATATGTATCGGCATTCCCATTTATTTCGCTATCGATATACTCTCATCACGCATCACCGCACTGATCAATAACCAATCGCAGGTGTCCGCAAGCCTCAAGTCTATCTCCGACCAGGTGCACAGGTGGACGGGACAGGAATTATTGACCGACCTGAACATACAGAATATACAAAAAAAAGCAGCCAATGTTATTCCTTCGTTTCTTAACAGTATGTTGATGATCATTACCAATATCGCGATGCTGTTGTTCCTAGCGTATTTTATGTTCACCTGTTCTGCTTCTATGGAAAAAACGATACAGCGTTTTATACCCTTGCAGAACAAGAACATCGATATGCTAGCAGCGGAAACAAAGAATATGATCAAAGCCAATGCCATTGGTATTCCGTTGATCTCACTTATACAGGGCCTCTTCGCATTGCTTGGTTACTGGATCTTTGGTGTGAAGGATTATGTGTTATGGGGATTCCTGACCGGGCTCTTCGCTTTCTTTCCCGTAGTTGGCACGATGTTGATATGGGTGCCGCTGGTTGTGTATGTATATTCAACCGGCAATAGTTTTAACGGAACAGGCTTGCTGATCTATAGTTTGATCATAACCGGCAACGTAGATTATATCGCACGCATCACCTTATTAAAAAAGATTGGAAACGTGCATCCCATCACAACCGTGTTAGGTGTGATCGTTGGATTGCAACTATTCGGATTCTGGGGTTTTATCTTCGGGCCGCTGCTGATCAGTTATTCGTTGTTGTTACTAAAGATCTACTCCAATGAATTCGGCTCTATGAAGTAGAGAAACTCTCTGTGAAACTCCGTGTCCTCTGAATCTCTGTGGTGAAAAAAAATCTGCGCTATTGCAAATTATCTAAGCGAAGGGTTTTACCACAGAGATTCAGAGGACACGGAGTTTCACAGAGAGGGCTTGAATGTGCGGCTGTTATTAAGCTTGTGACCACAAGTGAATAGAAGAAAACGAATAACCCTGTAAGGGTGACCTGTCTGTAGAAACATAGTGATGTAGTGATGTAGAAGCTCGTAGGAGCGACCTGTAAATACGAGCGATCAATGCAACTAATCGACGTATTACCAGCTTCATACTATTTACAGGCCGCTCCTACGGAGCTAATCACCTTTTATACAATTTTTCTACAAACAGGACGCCCTGCTGGGGCTGGCAGAACAGATCTTCCTAACTTCTTTTATCGTGGTGTCGATAACTTTATTTCATTTCTACCTTAGAATAATAGATCCCATCCGGCCCCTTACCTGTATTGATCCTCGTTGCAATACTCCAGTCTGAAGTATTGATCACCACCACCTGGTTCAAACCCGTGGTGCATACAAACATCCATTTATTATCCAGGCTCACAGCAATACCGCCGGGATCAGGATCAACAGCGAGAGCAGCCGATACAACATCAATATCCTTCACCCATTTTTTCGCGGCCACATCATAAATACTCACACTGCCTGCTGTGCCGTTACTAACTGCCGCGTATTTACCATTTGCCAGGAACCGTACCCGGTAGGCAAGTTTTTTTGCCGGAAATTCCATCACTGTTGTTAGCGTTGAAGTATTGATCACCGATGTGATATCTTCTTTCTGGTTGGCAACCCAGAGTTCTTTCCCATCAGGCGAAACAGCCAGTCCTTCAATACCGGGCTTAAGCGCGATGTTCTGTAACAATTTATTCTGCTTCACATCAATCACACTCACCGTTCCTGAATTGATATTGGCAACATAAGCTTTCTGATCGTTGTGCGAATAAGCAACCATATGGCTTGTCAACTGATCTGTCATTGCCACAAGGCTAACCGAACCTGTTTGAATATTCACGCGCAATAATGCTTTCTTTGCTTCACTGGTAACGATCAGTTCGTCTTCACTAATAAACTCCATTCCATGGGGGCGGATATATTCACCCATATCTATTTCTTTCACCGATTCTTTTTTCGCCACATCTATCACCGACACACTATGACTCGCCCCGGCCCTGTTACCATAATTGGCCACCGCAGCAAATTTACCCGATGGGGAAACCGACACTTCATGCGGGCCAACGCCTACGGGAATCGTAGCAATCACCTTCAATTGTTTAAGATCAACGAACGACAAAGTATTGTCATCCTTGTTCGCCACCAATAAAGTTCCCTGTTGTGCGAAAGAGCTCGCAGCAATCAAGAGATAAACAGCCATGAGTAGCTTCTTCATACTAAATGATTTAATGTATACAATTTAATAAGCTTTTCGGCTATACTGGTACCATACATCAAATTCAATAGTAAGGAAAAGGCTTCATGTAGGCAAACAGCTTCTTCATGGAGAAAAATGGCAGGCTCAACAAGTCGCCCCTGTCATAGGCAACGTTTTTTTAGCTTACCGTGTCAATAGGACGTTAACCTGTAACCAGCCAAAAACATAACATGAGAAACGTTCTTTTACTAGCCACCCTCTTCGGCACTACCATCATTGCCTGCACACCTAATGGCGGCGGTTCTAAATATAACGAAGGGAGTTTCCCAACCACACCAACCAACCTGGGCAGCATCAATTCTGCGTACGACGATTACAATTCAACGTTTCCATTCATTGGCACGAGTTGCCCATTGGTATTTTCATCTAACCGTGGCAGCCAGGGCCAGAACTTCGATTTCGTTTTTAAATGGGTGGATATTTACAGGGACAGGTTTGATGGCAGTTACAAGATTGGTGAATCAACAGATGTGAACTACCTGCTCGATTCCTATGCGGGTAGTGCTAATATCGACTACGCCATATCACGCGCGAACTCAAGTGCCGATGAACTCGGCCCTTATCTTGTATCGCTGGGATCGGGAAGGGGGCAAAACCCGGGCACGATCAATACAACAGTTAGCTATTATGCTTTTCTATACGCTTCAGGTATTTCAGGTAACCTTGATATCAGTTATTCAGAAAATAAAACAACCGGCACGCATGAAAAACCTGTGGCGCTTTCGTTTTTAAATTCGCCGAAAGATGATGCATATCCCTGTCTCACCAAAGACAGTGGCTCCATTTATTTCTGTTCAAACCGTGATGGGAATTTTGATATCTATAAAGCCAAACTTCCTGTAAATGGAAATGGATTCCTCGCTTCATTAAAGGATAGTACTTCTGCGCACACAGTTACCAAAGATCTGGACCTGTCTTCTGCCTATGATGATAAATGCCCTTTTATCATGGGCACGATGTTGATCTTTACTTCCAATCGTCCGGGTGGCTACGGCGGGTACGACCTGTATTATTCAAAATTTGAAAATGATAAATGGACCGCGCCGGTGAACTTCGGGCCGACTATCAATACCGCGAATGATGAGTATCGCCCCATCCTTATTAATGTAGGGCCGGGATTCACTAATAATTTTATGTTGTTCTCTTCCAACAGACCGGGTGGGAAAGGTAGGTTTGATCTGTATTATGTAGGAATCGAAAAATAATACTGATTAATTCTTTCGTTTACTCTCTGTGAAACTCCGTGCACTCAGTGTCTCTGTGGTGAAAAAATGCAACACTGGAGCTAAGCGAAGGATTCACCACAGAGACACAGAAAACACAGAGGTACACAGAGTGATTTTCGCCAATTATTAGTTATCGATTGAAGTCCTCATCGTAGTCATATATTTCACAAATCCTACTTTCTCGTAAGCCCTGATCGCCTGGGCGTTCTCACAGTACACATCAAGCTTTAGTTCCGTTACCCCTTGCGAGGCCGACCATTCCTTCAATGCTTCAATGATCTTTTGATTAACACCTTTGCCTCTATGTTCCGGCCGCGTGAACATAAAACCGAGGTAGGCATACTGCCGGTGATCCAGGTACGGTTTCGCATCTTCTATCCTCGCATAACCGGATCCGATGAGTATGCCATCGAGTTCAGCAACCAGCAATTGAATATGCCGTGCAGCGATCATCATCTCAAGATCATAATAGCGGATCTCTCCTTTGCCCAATGTGCAATCGAATGGGCGTTCGGCGGAGATGACGCCTTGTTCGAATTGGAGGAGGGTGGGGAGGTCCAAAAGAACCGCAGCACGAATAATTACGCTTGACATACAATAAACTTATTATTCAAAGATATTTATTTGCTTGAATCTCTTTGTAGTAATACGGCTTGCTTTTTTAAACTATTAAATATACCTTGTATTGTCAGTATATTCTCCCCCCGGCTGACAATAGTCAATACACCATAGTCCAATTATCACATTATTTTTCATCCGTCACTAAACCTAAACTCAATTGCTATGCTTACTCCCGCAAAAAAAAACCAAGCTGGTTAACGCATTAAAAATG
>JAQBNJ010000318.1 GCA_028288645.1 Sediminibacterium sp. | reverse complement strand
CTAAAGGAATAGAAAAAATACAACTGATAGAAAACTACAATGACAAAACCTATCTCGCAAACCGGATGCAGAAAGGCAGTGAATTAGTGGTGAATCTTAAGTTCGACCGAAAATACCTATACCGCATCATTGCTTCTAATGAGGCCGGCCTAAGCATCAGCCCTGCAACTGACTTTTATAAAATACGACAGAATATTGTGTCGCTCATACCCAGGATCAAGTTTATAACAACCACCAATTTTAATAATACCGGCCTCCTGGCAACAGAGATATTGGGAACTGCATTTGCCATTCCCGAATTGGCCATGCTGAGAAAAGACGGGATCAGTTTCGATCTGCTGCCAAGGCTTTCAGCAGGGGCCGTTGAACAGTTACCGGATATATCCTCGCAAATTGTTCCGAAAAATAAAATGACGGCCAATCATTCTTCCGTAATCACCAACAATGGAATGTACAGGGCCTCCAAAAAATGGCTGTTTAAAAGTATATTCCAATATTATCGTGACGCTTTTGAGCAAAAACAGTTGCAAACACAGGATTATTCCGTTTCGGGCACAAACCTCATCGTAACTAATACACAGGTACTCCATAAAGAAATGCCTGTTATGAATGCATCTTTCGAAAGCATCTTTTCGCCCTCTGCCGCTACACAGCTTGTATACAAGGCAAACCTGAATACACTGAACGAAAAAGACAGCCTGGATGAATTCAAACAATCGCTGAATACTTACACAGTGTATAAAAACCGGTCAACACGTTTCCATCAGCAACTGGGATTTTCATTTGGTGTCGATAGTAACCGCATCATCGATATAAGAGCGATGCATATTACAGAGCATTCACGGCAGTTGCCATTTATCTACCCGGCAAATATATATAAGGCATTTACGCAGGACAGCCTTCTCGGTTTTATTGCATCTTCCATCCAAACCGATCACACCGGGTACGAGCTTCAGGCTAAAATAACAACGAGGAGAAAAAAGAGCAGCTGGTCATTCGAACTGTTACATACCATTGATAACCTGCAACTCAATTCCGCAGTAACATTACTGAAGAAAGACACGGTAAAGGAATTAACCGGTAACAGCTTACGGAATGATGCTGCGTTGATGACTTATATTTCCGACATTATCTTTTCATACAATGCGGCGATCTCCCGCAAGATCTATTTGCGTACTTCCAACCGGTTCGAAACGGGCAGGCTGTTATTCAATAATCATACCAGTTACGAACAGGGTAGATCATACAACTATTATCTTCCGTCGTATAGCCTTAGTTTTTCGTTGGCCCGGAACAAAAACATTGGATTGAATATTGATTATAAAAGTAAGCTCCCGGGCATATACGATCTTTCCAGTGGTTACGTATTTGCAACAGGCAGCAGTATTATACGTGGAGACAGCACCCTGCAATTTGGTGTTTCCAAAACTTTGTCACTGTCTTATTCCTATGCCGAACTGGTGAAGAAAAAACTGATGTGGAACCTGATCTGTTTTTATTCCAGTGAACCTGTTCTGTATCTCGCCGAGCGAAACCCGGAAGTTTTTTACAGCACCACCAACAAGTTCATTTCCAATAAAGACGTCACAATATTTGGATTGACATCGACTGCATCCAGGTATGTTTCCGCAATAAAAAGCCAGTTGGGGTTTGACATGCAGGTAAATAGTTTCAGAACTTTTTATAGTACAAAGAATCAGTCGGGCCCGATTGTTTTATCCAGTTTCAGTCCAACCATAAAATGTAAAACACTTGTTACCGGTAACTTTACTGCGGGTGTTTCTGTGAAAGCAAGTTTCTTCTCACAGGTTTTCAATAAAAACCAGCCTGGTGAAAGAAAAAACACAAGCCAGGCCTTTACCTATACTGCAGAACTGGTATACCGCGCAGGCGCCTCATTTACATTCAATACACACTACCAGTATATCGAACAACGACAGGCACAAAAAAAATATTCTTTACACTCCGCTGAAATGGCGGTAAAGTACATTGCGGTAAAAGACAAACTTCATTTTCTCCTGTCAGCGAATAATATTTTTACCGGCAACTATTTTAACAGCGCATCATTTTCACAATACAGTATCAATACACAAAGCATTGACATGATCCGTCCTTACCTGATGCTGCACGCCACCTGGGAATTTTAAAAAGCAGTTTAATGGTATCTTTTTTATCACGCGCTACAAATTCGCAGAAACGCCTAACCACGCCATCATTCCCATTCCTGTTTCAATAGCACGTTCATCAATATTGAATTTTGGTGTGTGCACATTGTGTATGATGCCTTGTTCGGTATTTCTAACACCTAACCGATAAAAACAACCGGGTATTACCTGTGTATAATAGCCAAAGTCTTCAGCGCCCATACGCATTTCGGTTTCTGATACATTTTCTTTGCCCATGAATTCATCTGCGAGTTTCCATGTAGTCTCTGTTAATGCAGGATCATTATCAACAGTAGGATAACCCACATCAATATGCAGATCAAGTTCAGCACCCATAGACGCAACCAAACCGGTGGCTAATTTGCGTATCAGTTCATGTGCTTTATATCTCCATGTTTCATCCATGGCACGGAATGTCCCCATCAGTTTTACTTCGCTTGGAATAACATTGGTGGTATGGCCTCCCTGAATGGAACAAATGGACAATACCGATGGCGACGTAGGATTGTTATTGCGCGAAATGATCTGTTGTAAACTCACAATTAAATGAGAAGCGATCAAAACAGTATCAGCGGTTAAATGCGGAGCCGCTGCATGTCCGCCTTTGCTTTTGATCGTGATATAAATTTCATCAGCACTCGCCATCACCCTTCCTTTGCGAAAACTTAATTTGCCAAGATCCAGGCCCGGATGCACGTGTAAACCAAAAATACCTTGCGGTCTCGGGTTCTCCAATACACCTTCTTTGATCATATAACTCGCTCCGCCGGGATTTCTTTCTTCCCCGGGTTGAAAAATAAGTTTTATCGTTCCCTCCCATTCATCTTTCAATTCATTCAGGATTTTTGCGGCGCCTAATAAAATGGTGGTATGCACGTCGTGACCGCAGGCATGCATCACGCCTGCATTTTTTGACTTGTATGCCAGTTCATTTTCTTCCTGTATCGGCAATGCATCCATATCTGCACGCAAAGCGATCACACGGCTGTCGGGATTTTTTCCTTTGATCATTCCCAACACACC
>JAQBNJ010000302.1 GCA_028288645.1 Sediminibacterium sp. | reverse complement strand
GCAATGGCGCAATTCTCTGAACAGGCTATCCGCATCAATACCCCTTTATCAAGATTAGAAGATGTACTGGTTCCGGTTTACAATTACCATCGCTACCAACTGGAAGCCACCTGCAAACTCATCGGTGGCATGAATTACAGTTACAGTGTTCGTGGCGATAAACAGCAAACACCGCAGGTATTATCCAATGCCCTGCAGCAAAAAGCATTACAGGCGGCGCTTGATTGTTTATCACCTGATATGTTAACCATGCCTGATAAGATCATGCAGATGATCCCTCCCCGTCCGCCAATGTATTATGGTGTTGGTGAATTATTTCAAAAAAGAACAGGAATGAGCTTTGATCCTTTAGCCGCTGCAGAAGCATTGACGGAATATGAACTTGATTTTTTATTCCATCCTGAAAGGGCCAACCGACTGGTACAATTTAAAGCACAAGCCAATACGATCGGCTGGGATGATGTGTTGGATGCCATCATCAACAAAACATGGAAAGCGCCACTGCAAAAAGGTTTGAAAGCAGAAGTGCAATTGCAAACAGAGCAAATGGTGCTCACCGCTCTATTAAGTCTTAGCCAGAATGATAATGCGAACTATGCGGTAAAATCGATCTGTTTCGACAGGCTTCAATCATTAAAGAAGTACGCGGAGCAAATGAAAAATACATCAGCACAAAAAGCGCATTACAATTATGCCATTGAGCGCATCAACAAACCCAAAGACATTCCGCAACCGCAGCATAAGGATATTCCGCCGGGTGCGCCTATTGGGTGTGATTGGGATTTGAACTAATCAAGTTTCTATTTTAAAAATATTTCGATAAAAGAAAAACGAAGAGAATAAGCGTCTCCGAAATCCGGGGTCACTTTTTTTCTTCGTTTTTCTTTTATCGAAATCAACTGCTAGTTCTCAGTCTTTATTCCCGCATTCACCATTCGTATCTCCCCAAAACTGATCTCATCCGGCAGATTTTGTTTTACAATCGTCAGCGATTCATTTCCGTATTTAGTGATCGCTTCTTTTATTAATTCCTGTTTTTCGTGGCTGATCAGGTCATCAATATTCAGATCACCCGATCCAACAAAATGTGCCAAATGCCCTTCAATGGTTGAGTAAGTATAGTTCCTTTCTTTAGCAATTTCAGCGATCGTTTTCCCACTTTTATATAATTCAAAGCTGATGAGTTTTGTATTGGTCTTTTCTTCTTTCGGTTTTTTAGGAGCTTTTGCGGGATTGATTACAAAAGCCTCCATATTGGTGGAAAGGTCATTTCGTGAACAATAGTCTTCAACCATCTCAATAATTTCAGCACCATATTTATCAACCTTTGCTTTTCCGAAACCGGCAATCTGCATCAGGTCTTTCTTCGTGAGTGGTAAATAAGTGGCGATCTCAGCGAGGCTTTTTGCATTTGCCACGAGATACACAGGCAACCCGGTTTCCTCTATTACATGGTTTCGCCATCTTTTTAAAGACTGCAATAATTCATTCTCCGAACCGCTTATATCGTTTGTTATTTTCTTACTACCGGCATAGCTGGTGATATTGAGTTTGGGTTTTGCAAAATTCAATTTATGCTGTAAAAACCCGGTAACAGAGAATGGGTTGCGGCAATAATCGATGGCATAAATAGTATATAAAGTCTCTGCCAAAAAGTTCTGCAGATCCTCATTGATCACTGTTGCCGTTTCCTTATGCTCCGTAACGATCGGGTGGTTCTCTAATTTCTTTTTTATTTCCAGGAGCTTTGGCAAAAACCAGTTGGCAGCATCGCTGATGCGTTGTTGCAATGCAGTATGTTCTTCAATGATCGGTATTTCTTTTAAGGATGCTATTGCTTTGCTGACAAAGGTGCTGCCTACTTTTTTTATTTCTATGCAAAGAATTTGCATTTCGTCCAGCCATGGTTTTGCTTCTTTGTTTAGTTTTTCAGCATGTTCAATTACATGAAAACCCAATGTTTCTATGATTCCCGGTAATCCATGAAAAGAAAAGATCTCTTCCAGTAGTTGCTGTGTAAATATTTCCCTCGCCCCTGCAAACCTTTCTTCCAATGAACCTTTGTGCGAAAGCGATTGATGCGCTTTTACTACATTGCTGTTACTCATGATGGCCGATGAGGGAATTTTTGAAAGCAGAACAATTCCATCCAGGCTCGTACAACGGCTCAGCGCTACATACACCTGCCCGCTGCTGAATGCCGCAGCCGCGTCGATCATTAGTTTTTCAAAAGTGAGTCCCTGGCTTTTGTGAATGGTAATGGCCCACGCGAGGCGCAAAGGGTATTGCGTGAATGTTCCGAGTGTTTGTTGTTCTAATTTGCCGTCTTCGCGGTTCAGCACATAGCGGTTGTTTTCCCAGGTATCTTTATTTACTTCTATCTCTTTCCCATTGCAGTCCACAATTATTTTATCATCTTCCAAAGATTGTACAACGCCGATCTTCCCGTTAAAATATTGTTTGCCAATTCCATCGTTCTTTAAAAACATTACCTGCGCTCCTTCTTTCAGCACCAGTTCTTTCTCCGCGGGAAAAGCCGATTCTGAAAAATCCCCTTCTATCTCAGCAGAAAAAATGAATTTTGATGCATGCAGTTTTTCAAGCTCCAGTTCATTGATCTGGTCCGCCTGTTTGTTGTGAGATGTAAGTGTAATAAAATTATCCTCTCTTTCCGGAAGAAACCCCGGAAGATACCTTGTGTGCAGGTCCTCAAAATCAGAACCATTCATTTGGTTGTTCCTCACTTTATTAAGGAGGCTCACGAAAAATTCTTCCTTCTGCCGGTAAATAGTATTCAATTCAAGCAGCAAGGGCATTTGTTCTTTTACGGCGAGGCTGTCAAAGAAAAAAGGTGACTCATAATATTCCTGTAGTACGGCCCATTCCTGTTGCTGTGCAACTGGCGGTAATTGATGCAGGTCACCAATGCATAAGATCTGCACTCCGCCGAATGGCACTTTATAATTTCTTCTCAGGCTTCGTAAAATTGTATCGATCGCATCCATCGTATCGGCACGAACCATGCTGATCTCGTCTATTACCAGCAGTTCCATTTTGCGGAGAAGATCCTGCCGCTGCCTGTTGTATTTTAATTTACCCAACAGTTCCTGTTTATGATTGACTGTTGGTAAAAAAGGATGAAATGGCAATTGAAATAAACTATGCAGCGTAACGCCGCCCGCATTGATGGCAGCCACCCCGGTTGGCGCTGCGGTAATGATATTTTTTGTGCAATTGTTTTGCAGGTATTTTAAAAACGTTGTTTTACCCGTGCCCGCTTTTCCTGTGAGAAAAATATTTTCGTTCGTTTCTGTTACAAAACGGTACGCAAGGTCAAACATTTCATTTTTTTCTATTTCGCTCATAAGCATTACTCTTGACCGATAAAGTTAATTTCATTTTTTGGAACGGCTGTATTTAGAATCGGGTTTAGGGAATGATATTCAATGATGCATTTAGCCTTCGGTCTAATAATAATCGGTTGTAATCTTTTGTGCTGTTAGGAACTGAAACTAATTGATACTGTTTGACATATGCTTCATATGCCGTAGGCATAACCGCTTTGTAGCACATATAAAACGACAAGCCTCTGTTGCCCCCATCGGGGCAACCCGGAAATTTTTCGAAATAAACAAAAATCATTAACCGCTATGGGTAGCCCTTACAGGGCATGTTACGATCACCAACTTATGTTGCTACAAAGCGGTTGCCCCGATGGGGCAGATTGTATATGCCTCAAGGAAACTGTTAGATTTTTTTCTAAAAACAAACCCGGTAAAAAACGCTTATGAATCGCGTATTTGCCGAATACATCAGCATAAGAATTTTATTTGATCAACACGATCTCTACCCTCCTGTTCTTCTGTCTTCCTGCAGAAGTAGCATTGGAACTTACGGGAACGGTTGCAGCAAAAGCCTTTGTTACAATGATGTCCGCAGAATAATGCAGATGGTTCATTAAATATTTTTTAACGGTTTCTGCGCGGCCCAATGACAGGCGTTGATTGTATTGATCATTACCCAAACTATCTGTATGCCCTAAAATTTCTATTCGTTTAAATGTTTTGTTTTTGATCTTATCGATCAAAGAATCGAGTTTGCCTGCAAATTCCGGCTTCAATTCTTTTTCATCGAATTTGAACAATACATCGGGGATCACCAGTGTATCATTCACTACCGGCGGAGGCACAACTTC
>JAQBNJ010000144.1 GCA_028288645.1 Sediminibacterium sp. | reverse complement strand
AATGCATCCTCTTACAATGCACTGTTGATGTGGGGACACATCAACGGCGTGACCGCCGTGATTGTGTCCTCACAATCACACTTGGGCATTTTTAAAGTCTAATTGGTATAAAAACACAAATGATCGGTATAAGAATACAAATAAAAAAGATTTGGATTGAGATCGAAGCCCATTTCCTCTCCTATACTTTTACAAAAGCGATGAAACTTAATACCCTGATCATTTTTTAAATTTTATACCATTGGTTACAGTCCATAAATTAAGAAATCCACCAGCAGGCGGATTTCTTAATTTATGGGTAAAGAGATTTATAGTCTATTCATTCAAAACTCATAAACGCCATCTCGGATCTCCACTCGTACTTCTTCCCGGGAAGGTATTGTCAGCAATTTTGAAGTTACCGGCATAAGGGTCGGTCCAAAGCAATACGGCAGTTCTGTTATAAACCACAATACTGGGGAAATCATTACCGGTTGATACGTGATCAAATGTTCTGTAATTGTTGTTTGCATTCATAATGGTGCCGGAACTTGCCCTGAAATCCTTTATGTTGTAGGTTCCTCCACTAACCTTGGCTACTCCGAATATGCTGTTGCTTACGGTGATCCCGCTGGTAACAGCAAGTGTGGTACCGTAATCGATATAAAAACTATTGTTACCAAAAGGCGCTTCGTTAAAAGTACAGTTGTCCACAAGAACGGAAACCGAAGGCGAGGCGCTCACAATTATCTTTTCACATTTATAAAAAGTGCTGTTGGTCAATGAGATATTATCCACCTTGGTAGTGGCCACCCCTACTGTTAATACCGCAAACCCGGATATGCTGTCGACGATACAGTTGTTGATAATAAAACTACCGACAGATGCAGTAGCTGATTGCAGGCGAAGAATACCCCTGAAGATCTCCACGGTACTGTTCATGAATTTTATTTTTCCAACAGTGCCATTGGCAGTTGTATTGAAAACATAACGTGCTGCATAGTTGTCGCTATACATATACACATCATTGAATTCAAGTGAATCGATAGTTGCGCCGGCAGTAAAATTGAAGTTATTCGTGAAATATATTTTGGCCTGTGCGGTAATTGCCAGGTCCGGTTTGCTTATGATCACGACAGACTTACTCAGGTTGATAGCGGAAGCGATATTATAGGTCTGTCCCCTGCCCAAAAGCACGGTGCTTCCCGAAGGAATGATCGGGATCGTATCAGCAAGTACCGATGGTCTTCCGGTAATGCCCGACAGATCAATAACAGTGCCGGCGAATGGCGCCTTGGTTGAAAAATCTACATATCCCCTTTCATCGGTACCGCTATAAAGGAATATGGTATATGCCGTGGCAGCTTCAAGCCCTGTAACGATCTTGTTTTCGGCGAGTACATCCGCAGCGCTCAGGGTAACCTGTGCAGCAACAGAACTATTTGATTTCTTTACGATTTTTACAGAAGAAACAGCTGCACCTTTGGTTTTCCAGCTTACCCTTACTGAACTGAAAGTGATATCAGAGATCGATGGAATATTTAATATAGACGTAAGTGTTTTGATCGCCCCAAGGTTTGACCATTTTGAATTAAACGCTGTATCGGGTGCAACGGCCTTTACCTGTACCTGGTAAAGCTGGTTAAATAACAGTCCTTTTACAATAGCAATGCTGGTATCTAATGTCAGGGTTTTGTCCACTGTCCTGAAAGTATCATGGCTTATCTGGAAAACATAAGATTTAGCGCCACTGATTCTCAACCAACTTGCCACGATCGTGTTCGAATCGGCACTAAGCTGACCTTCTATCACCGGCCTGAAAAGCCTGGTAGGTTCCTGCACTTCGGTCTTTTTACAACCGATGGCAATAACCGCCATGAATGCACAGAAGAAAAATATCTTATTCATATTACGTCCTGTTTTAATTTTTTTAATATCCATATTCATTTTTCAAAGATCCCTGGCTATTGGCGATCACCGACGCGTGAAGCGGTAAAACATACCGCACCGGTGTAGCACCTGTTGCATCGGTATAACCCCTCCACTGCCAGAGATTAAAATTGGCCGGGCCATTGGTAGTGGTATTCCAGAGATTACGTAACCAGGTTATTTTTACATTGTATTCCGCCGCAGGTGTTCCGTTTACTCTGTAGTAACGGTTCAGGAATGTCAGCGTCTTGTCCGGATTCCTTTTTGCATACTGGTAATCTGCAAGATTTGAATACGTACCGATACCGCTCACAGCATCCTGTCCCATTTGATTACAGATATTCCTGCATTCTGCGATCTTTTTACTGTACAGGTTCCATCTTACCAAGTCGAATTTGCGGAGCATTTCACCGCCGAATTCCCATGCGCGTTCATTCACGATCGCATCAAAAAATGCAGCTTTACCACCGGAAACTGATGCGGTGTAAGCATCCACTTTAGAACCCCATAAAGCTGGCGGGAAAGCACGCTGGCGTACCTGTTTTAAAGCATTCTGCGCTATATTATCCGGCCCGTTCAACTCATTCTCACTTTCTGCCAACATCAGCAATACATCCGCATAGCGCATTACCGGCCAGTTGATGCTTGTGCCTTTTGAAGAAGCTGGCCCCAGCGGTGTTGGCACCAACATGCGGTTCCATTTGTTTATGCTGATGCTTGTAACGTTTGCGGTTTGTTGAGCCAGTGTATCGTTGTAGCCCACGATGGCGCATGTAACAGGCAGGCGTAGATCTGTTGTATCAAATGAGTGATAATACGGTGGCGTAAGCCCGTACTGAATAGTTGTTGCACCGAAAGAATGAAAGTTGAGCGCATTGGTTACCGTAACTCCCATACACCAACCCACGTCGCCATAGCCAGGTGCAAAAGCTACTTCATACAACACATCGCTATTCACTGGTTTGATGTATTTGTTTTCATTCATGAAAACGGTTGCATAGTCGGGTAATATTCTCGACTTAAGTTCGGTCAGTTTCTTTGCATAGGTATTGGCTATCTTATAGTAATCAAGATAATCAGCTTTGCGTTTCATGGTCATATCAGGATACAACCAGTATCCTCCCCTGAGCAGCGATAATCTTGCGATCATTCCTATAACGAATTCCCTGTTGATGCGTTCTATCCCATTGGTTAACTGGTCGGCCCATTGCATTTTTGGTTCGATCTCCCTCAGGTCATTGATCAGCCAGCTATACACACTATCGCGGGGGGCTTTTGGCAGGAAGAAATCATCACCGGCGCGCGAGGGTTTCACGCTGAAGGGCACATCGCCCCAGGTCTGCATAAGCGTCATGTACCAATAGGCACGCAATGCTTTTACTTCACCGAGGAGATTATTATAGGTTGCATTGGTTGGGTCCTTTGCCAGTGCCACGGTTGTGAGGCCGAACTCGCATTCGTTTGCTTTGTTGATGGCATTATAGGCGTTGTTCCAAACGGTAAGCAGGTCACCATTTGAGTTGGTTGCTTCAAACGACCAGAGATCACGCCGTGCGCCATCAGGTGTTGCTGCAACGGTCAATCCCATATCTACATCCGTATTTCCCTGGAAATTGGTGGAAACGCGTGAAGTAAAAGCATCCTGGTTGAACAAAGCATACACCATGTTAACTGATTTGGTTGCATCCGATTCGTTAGAGAATACATATTCTTCCGCAAAACGTGAAGCAGAATCTGATGTCAGGAATTTCTTGCATGAAGCAAAGAAAAC
>JAQBNJ010000143.1 GCA_028288645.1 Sediminibacterium sp. | reverse complement strand
CATGATCGACTGTTTAATTTCGGAAGACGGATTTTTCATTCTCATCAAAAACCTGGTAATGCCCACAGACTCGCTTCCACTTAATGAGGCGAGTTCAAACTTTCTCGCCATTTCAGGCTGTAGGGATTTTTTATTGTATTGCGCGCACCAAACCGTGAGTTTTCCGTTGACTGTGATCTGTGTTTTTAAGATGCATTGAACGCCACGCTGCACGGCTGTAATAATTGCCGGAACCGATACACGATCAATCACTTCCAGGTCATTTTTTGATTCAACAATATCCTGCAACACATTCATCACATTCATCATCGCATCATCATTATACGTGATCTGGCTCCTGTATAAAGCTGAATCTGGATAATACTGTGGCCAGCCGCCGTTGGCATATTGTGCTTTCAGGTAATAACGCACCCCTTTTTCTGCTGATCTCAAATAAAACAGGTTGTTTGTTTTTTTGTAGGCTTTTGCGAGATAGCGGATCTCGCGCATAGTGGCCGCATTATCGATCGTTGCATCTATATGCATCGAGTCATTGCGGATAACTGTTTTCTCTGCCTCAGTGAGTTTTTTGTTATAATCAATCTTGATCTCATTTACTGCTTTGGGCCATCCGCCAACTGCACGCTGGTACACCAACATGTTTTCTGCAACAGAATCCGTTTGTGCATTTTGATGTGTTGAAGCAGGCTGCGGATCTTTTGCAAGTGTCGGTATTTTCTGAACCGGGGTAATATCGGTTGGTTGTTGCGATGGATTCCATTTGCCCGCAAAAACCCATTCGGGTGTGATCTTAGTTTCTGTTACTGAGCCTTCTGCAGTTTGCAGATTATCTGCATGCCATGCATAATCGCCACCTTCCCTGTGTGAATGATAAAAATAGACACGATGTCCCCACTGAATCACATTCTGTGGATTGGATACATTTAGATAGATCGGCGCATCCGCCATATTTTTTGCAAACACACAATTGATCAGGTAGAATTGCGCATCGCGGTGATAGCGTCCTAATTTAAAATTATCATCACCGCTGAATTTGCAATTGCGTAAAACAGTTTTTGAGTCTTTGTATTTTGATCCATCGTGCCAGATAGCAGCAACATTTCCATGTGCAATAAATTCGCAGTTCTCTGCATAGGCCCATCCGCGCGGGCAATAAAAATCAACACCGCCTTCCATTAAACAATCTTTGAAATAGAACATGCCGTTATCTGTGTTCCATGGGCTGACTGTATCGCCACCATATGCACGCAGGTTACAATTGCGAACAATCAAACGTGTGGTGCCAAAACTGCGCAGGGCCATTTGATGTCCATCGCGGCGGACGGTTTTGAAAGGATTTGAACTATCGCCGGGACAATCAATATGTATTCCTTCTGTATTATTGATATGATCAAAACCAAAACTATTGGTGATCGTTAGATTTTCCAATACGATATCGTTGCCTTTGAGATTGATCGTGGCAACGCCCCAATCATCTTTGTTTTCACAGCGCCAAACATCACGGGCAAGAGAGACCACGAGCTGTGTTTTGTTCTTATCCTCGCCTACCAATGAAATATGATCCTTCTCAACAAAGATCTTCTCACGATAAATACCATTGCGGATATAGATCACCCGTTGATCAGTTGCATTCTCCGGCAAACTATTGATCGCTGCCTGTATACTTGTGAAATTACCTCTACCTGTTATATCAACAATGGTATAAGTTACGCTTGCCTGTGCAGCAGAAAAGTACAGGCAGGTTACAAATACCATCAATACACGCATCATATTATCTACTGTTCTTTTCACTATTTCTTATTTGCTGTTTTAGGAGGTATTTGTTTGATGATCCACAAAACAAGATCATTCGCGGCTTTAAAATTTTCGTACTCGAGTGGAAGTTTTCTTCCATCTGTATACTCATTGTACAACCAGGGATCGCCGGTTGCAAACACGGTGCCCTTACCTACTTTGGCAACGGCAAAAACAACGAGGTCATCTTTCTTTAACATGGCAACCGCCGGGTTCTTCAGCGTGAAGGAACAGATCTCTTTTTGATAGATCTTTTTTTCATTAGGTAATATTTTATTTCCCGCAGGTATCAATACTTTTCCTTCATCAAAATTTGTTCCGGTTACCTTGTTGTATCTGTCCTCGTTGAAATGGATACCGAATTTATCACCTAGGGTATTGATGTGTTCAAAGTCTGCGTTGCCTTTATCATTGTGTAATAAGACCAATACACCACCGGCTTTTACCCAATTGTATATTTCATCGGCATCTTTGGATTGTATATAATTTGGCGTTGGATTATCAGTTGCATTGTCTGCATCAACGATCAAATAAATATCCGAACCCTTCAGGTTTTTCGAAGTGGGCGCGTCGCTTAAAGTTTTCGTTTCTACGCCATAGCTGTTGAACACATGGCCAAGGAATGAGAAACCATTGTTATACATCTCGTACCATTTGTAATGGTAAGGTTTCAGTGTTCCGGTAATATCTTTTTTCTTTTCGGAATTAAAGTAATCATCGAGCATTACTGTTTTTCCTTTTGCTGTACCGAGTGTCGGCACCAGTTCCATTTCATTGGCCGCCTGCAAAAATGCACCAACACCTTTGGGATCATTCACGATCACTTTTTCACTCATGTAATACTCGTAGCTGCCATCACGATAAGGATTGCCGCCAAGGCCGCTCACAGTAACGGTTCCATTTAAATTTGTTTGGCCGTTTGCATCAGTTTCAATGAATTTCTTCAAAATTCCTGCGTATCCTTTTTGTGCAATGGTGAGATAAGACGATGGCAGAACGCCAAGCCTCACCCCCTTCGCGATCGCAATTACGAACATGCAACTGGCGGATGCTTCTAAATAGTTACCCTTGCCTGTTGGCATATTAAGAATATCATACCACAATCCGGTTGCAGGATCCTGTACTTTTTTTACAGCATCTGCATAGCGTTTTAAGATGGCTATAAGTGAATCTCTTTTGTTATGATCTTTCGGAAAATTCTCCAGCACATCTACCAATGCCACGCCATACCATCCCATGGCTCTTGCCCAGAAATGCGGTGAAAGGCCTGTTTGCGGGTTGGCCCATTTCTGTTGTTTACTTTCATCCCATCCATGATACATTAAACCAGTCTTTGGATCACGTGCATGTTTTTCCATCCAGGTAAACTGGTTGGCTATATCATCAAATGCGATATGTTCATCAAAAATTGCAGCGAATTCGGCATAGAAAGGTTCGGCCATGTACAAACCATCCAGCCACATCTGGTATGGATATATTTTTTTGTGCCAGAAACCACCTTCGTTTGTTCTTGGTTGTGTTTTTAACTGGTTACGTAAGGTAACAGCTGCATTATAATATTTTTCTTTGCCCGTTACATTGTACAAGGTCAATAACATTCTTCCGCAAAGAACATTATCGAGATTATAATCTGCCAGTTTATAGGTGCGGATCTCGCCTTTATCATTCACGAAGAAATCCATGGATTTCTGGATGTAATTAAAATATTTCGCGTCGCCTGTTTTATACCAAAGGCCCTCGATGCCTTTCAGGATCACGCCCTGGTCGTATGTCCACCTGGCGGGTCGGCCGGGAGCGGAGAATAATGAATCTTTCCAGATGGTCATTACGGTTGCGGCTACTTTCTCCGACCAGGATTGCGCATTTCCACGTATACTATTTACTAAAAGCGCGAACAGTAACAGGATATAAATTTTGCTGATCTTTCTCATATGGCTACTTAAATTCTATGGATGATGCATTTGCACCAAATTTAAATTCGACTTTATTCTTTGCTTTCGAAACATCTGTTTTGTTCACCTTGATATTTTTACTCCTGTCCCCATTCACGCTAAACAATACAGATGCTTTATCGTTGAACCTGATATTGGTAAAATTAACGCCGTTACTGTTTTGAATATACACCACAGGATCTGTTTCTTCTGTTAACAGATTAACATTATTGAAACTTATATTAGCGGCTTCCGTTAAGTCGATCCCTTTCTTTGTTTGCAATGTCAAATTGTTTAACCGGATATTGCTGATATTCATTTCAGGGATCCCGCGAACGAAAACCCCTTTCTCCGCACCGATACAGGAAATATCATTGATATAAAATTCCCTGAATATGGGTGTGCCTTCATTCACCGGCAATAATTCGATCTTGGGCATCTCCCTTGTTTCGCCTGCGAGCACTACCGGGTCCTTTGCCATATAATACATATCAAACAAGACCGCTTCCGCGGCTATGTCTTTCATAACAATATTAGACGCATAAATTTTTTCAACTATCCCGCCCCGTCCCCTCGTGGTTTTAAAACGAAGACCGATATCTGTTCCTATAAAAGTACAATTAGATACAAATAGATTTCTCGCGCCGCCACTCATTTCACTACCGATCACAAAGCCGCCGTGTGCATGGTATACTGTACAGTTTTGTGCGATCACATTTTCTGTAGGCACGCCCCGTTTGCGGCCTTCTTCATCGCGGCCCGATTTGATACAGATACCATCATCGCCCGTATCGAAAGAACAGCCATCCAGCAATACATTGGCGCAGGATTCAAGATCAAGCGCATCAGTATTTTGTCCCCATGCAGGATTTTTAACCGTTACTTTTTTGATGGTGATGTGCTGGCTCAACGCAAGATGCATGGTCCATGCAGGCGAATTCTCGAAAGTTACGCCTTCCAGTAAAATATTCTGGCAATTAGTGAGGCGCAACATATTGGGGCGAAGAAAATCCCTGATCTCTTCAAAGTCCTTCAACTGACGGCCGCTGCTTAGTTTACCGATATCGCTGGTAAGCGAACCTTTCAAAGCGCCTGCAGAAGAATACCATCCCGTTTTATCGTCTGTTAATACACCACCGGATGAAACTAATTTTTTCCATTCTGTGTCAGTCAGTTTATTCTTCTTCACCGGCCGCCATACATCACCGGAACCGTTGAATATTCCTTCGCCAGTGATGGCGATATTCTCTGCATTGGTTGCGGAGATCGGCGATTGGCAGCGTGCCGCTTCCACCCCTTCGTACAAAGATGCTGTTAATGGATATTGGCTACGGTCTTTTGTAAATGATATCAATGCGCCTCTTTCTGCATAAAGATTCACATTACTTTGTAGAATGATCGGGCCCGTTAACCATAAACCGGCGGGAATTAAAACTGTTCCCCCACCGGCTTTCACACATTCGGTAACGGCCTGGTTGATCGCGACCGTATTCAGGACAAGGCCGCCGTCTTTTGCGCCGTAGCTGATAATATTAAACGTATCTCTCTTAAAATTGGGTTGATAGATCTTAGGCAATTCAAATGCCATTTTTTCCGGATGTGCTGAGCCTTTCAGGTATTTTGCCAGCGGCAGATCTTTTTGTTTTATTTCGGCGCAAACCAATGATGCCATTTGCGATGCGCCGTATTCTGAGAAATGCGTGTCATCTTTTTTACCGTCGGGAGCGGCTTTGAAATGTTTCGCATCAATCCATAAGAATAATTTCTTAGATCCTTCAATACCATGCTGTTCTATCAATGTTTGACTGCTTGCATGAAGATCGATCAAAGGAACATTCATTTCTTTGGCAACCGTTCTTACCGAGCCGGAGTATTCGCCATGTGTATCTGTAAATTTTCCTTTCTCGTCAAATTTCCTGCGCATAACAGGTGTAACGAGTATAGGATTAGCGCCCTTTGATCTTGCATCTCTAATAAAGCGAGCCAGGTTCTCGCGATATAAACCGTTCGGCGCAGCATAACGGGTACTGTCTTCTGTCTTTTCATCATTGTGGCCGAACTGGATAAATACATAATCGTCTTTCTGCAAATATTTCATCACAGAATCCCAACGGCCCTCTTTGATAAAGCTTTTGGTACTTCTTCCGTTAACCGCATAGTTCCTCACCTGCACATCGCCGGTAAAATATTGCGGGAACAACTGTCCCCATCCTCTCTCAGGATTATCATTGAGTGGCTTGTCGGCCATCGTTGAATCACCTATCATAAATATCCTGATCCGTTGCTGCGGTACCTGGAAGGCAAACGCAGCAACGACCAGGAGAACAAGACTTACTTTTTTCATTTTTGAACTTACTAGGGTTTCATTAATTTATCGTCAAAACAGTTATAAATATTTGTTTTTTATTGGAAACGGGGGAATGTTTTAGAAAGAAAGAAAGAAAGGAAATGATACATACCGGCGATGCGTAAAGCGACGGCAGATTCGAACCAATAGTATATATTGATCAATTTCATATAAGCAATCCGGAGAATTAGGCTCTCCTGTATAACAAGTCTACTTAGATATTCCCCGCAGACGTAGAATTGGCGCGGATTTATCTACGCAATCGTTCCCGGTAACGATACCATTTTGTAAAAAAAAAGGATGGAGGGCTTTCCGGTCCCTATTACCATGATAACCAGTTTGCTATACTTCCTTTATACCCGGTGAAATAAATAGTGTATTTTAGTATCGTTTGAACGCCCCCCGCAGCGCTTTAGCCTGACCTGAAAATGAAATTCGAAGCAGTTACCATAAAAGATATCGCCCGCGCCTTAGGCTTGTCCACGTCCACCGTTTCACGCGCATTAAGGGATAGTTACGAGATTAGTCCTGAGACCAAAAAAAGGGTTTTGGAATATTCTGAAAAGAGCAATTACCGCCCCAATCCCATTGCTTTAAGTTTAAAAGAAAAA
>JAQBNJ010000246.1 GCA_028288645.1 Sediminibacterium sp. | reverse complement strand
GAATAAAGCAATAAACAGGTAAACCAGTAAAGTCTTTTCATTGTATGATTTTCAAGATGAATCAAAGATTCATTCTTTTTGCCACGAATTACACGAATTGGCACGAATTTTTGCCGATAAGTTTCGTCGTTGCTGATCTTACCACTTGTATCACTCAGCAGCATTCCGATAAGTTGCAGGTAATAACAACAGCAGCGACTAAAATTCGTGCCAATTCGTGTAATTCGTGGCAGAAGGTAACAATCGTGTATTCGCATGGTGAACGAATAAATCAATCACTCAAAACTCTTCACCCGATTGGTATTACCTTGCATTAAAATTAAGCGCAAGCCGGAAACCTATGGAAAAAGTTTTTGCATCCATCATTACCATTGGAGATGAATTACTGATCGGGCAGGTGATTGATACCAACAGCGCCTGGATGGCCCAGGAACTCAACAAGGTCGGCATCAGCATTAAACACCGTCTAGCAGTGGGCGATGTGAGGGAAGATATCTGGCAGGCTTTGGATGAGGAAAGCAAACATGCATCACTCATACTCATCACCGGCGGACTGGGCCCCACAGCCGATGATATTACGAAACCCCTGCTCTGCGATTATTTCGGTGGTAAAATGATAACAGATCAACCTACATTGGATCATATCAAAACGATCTTTGAACGGGTGTTCAAACGGCCAATGGGTGAACGGAATGCCAAACAGGCCGAAGTACCGGATACCTGTACGGTTCTACCTAATGAAAAAGGAACCGCTCCCGGTATGCTGTTCAAAAAAGACGGAAAGATCTTTATCTCTTTGCCCGGTGTGCCGCATGAAATGAAATGGATCATGACGAACAAAGTGATCCCCATCATACCTGATCTTTTTCAAACCGGGTTCATCGAACACAGAACTTTGTTGACGGCAGGAATCGGCGAATCATCTCTCGCTGATCTTGTACAGGATATTGAAGAAGCGCTTCCATTACATATCAAGCTCGCCTATCTCCCGAACTACGGCATGGTAAGAATGCGTTTGACAGGATTTGGATCTGATAAAAGCAATCTCCAAAAAGAGGTCGATGCGCAATTCAGCCTCTTTAAAGAAAGAGTAAAAGAATTCCTTGTGATTGATGAAGATCTTCCTTTGGAACTGGTTGTCGGCCGTTTATTAAAAGAAAGAGACCAGACACTCGCAACAGCAGAAAGTTGTACCGGAGGTAATATTGCGCGGATGATCACGAGTCATGCCGGGGCTTCTGCTTATTATAAAGGAAGCGTGGTGAGTTATGATAACAGTGTAAAACAAAAAGTATTGCATATAACCGATGAGACCCTGCAAACCGCAGGTGCCGTTAGTGAAGCAACTGTACAGCAGATGGCAAAGTCCGTACTTGAACTGATGCAAACGGATTATGCCATCGCAGTAAGCGGTATCATGGGCCCGGAAGGCGGCACAAATGAAAAACCGGTGGGCATGGTCTGGGTGGCCGTAGCCAATAAAGACAGGGTGCAAACCAAACTGTTCAATTTCCGGTTCGACAGGGCAAGAAACATTGAACTCACATCCAACAATGCGCTGAACCTTTTACGTATCTTTATCATTGAAACATCCTAACGGGTGTTCGTTTTTGAAGGGCAACCGATACATTTGCAGGGAAGAAAGCTATTAGCATTTAGGTATTAGCTTTTAGCAAAAATATAGACTAACAGCTTGCAGCTAACAGCTAAAAGCTCTATAAAACAAACTATGGCAATTGCTGAACTAGTGATGCCCAAACTGGGCGAGAGTATCATGGAGGCCACGATCCTCAAATGGCATAAACAAGTGGGCGATCCTGTGCAACAGGATGAAACAGTATTGGATATTGCGACAGACAAAGTAGACAGTGAAGTTCCATCCACTGCTGAGGGCGTGATCACAGAGATCTTATTCAACATCAATGATGTGGTGCCGATCGGTACAGTGATCGCACGTATCAATACAAGCAATGGAACCGAAACAGTTCAGCCACAGGAAAATACGGCAACAGAATCACCTGTTGCTGCATCCGAGACTGAACCTGAAGTTGAAAAACCCGTACCTGTTTCAGAAACCAATGCGACCGCTGCACCGGAATTTGAAACACCGACCCTGATAGCAGAAGCTTATTACGCGACAACAGATATTCCTTATACTCCTGCGCAGGAAGAAGCTCCGCAGCCCGAACAACCAACTACGGAGCTTTCTGAAAAACCCATCGCCAACCGCTTCTATTCGCCCCTGGTGTTGAATATCGCCAACAGCGAAAATATTGCCTTAAGTGAACTCGAACGGATACCGGGCACAGGCAATGAAGGGCGTGTTACCAAAAAAGATATTTTACAATACGTAGCCGATAAAAAAGCGGGAAGCGTTCCTGCTTATACACCTCCGCCTATTGCAGAAAAAACAACTGTAACGCAGCCGGCAATTATCATTACACCCGCGCCGGAAACAAAATCTGCTGCATCACCTATTATTACCAGCAGTTACACGCCTGTTTCTTACTCAGGTAAATCATCTGATCCATCAACCGTTGTTTTATCGGGTATAACAGAGATCGTTGAAATGGACAGGATGCGGAAACTGATCGCCAAACATATGGTGAACAGTGTGCAGACCAGTCCGCATGTAACCAGTTTTGCTGAAGCCGATGTTACGCATATGGTTCAATGGCGCAGTAAAGTGAAAGAAGAATTTGAAAGAAGGGAAGGAACCAAGCTCACGTTCACCCCAATGTTCGTTGAATGTATTGTAAATGTGATGAAACGTTTCCCGCTGATCAACTGTTCACTGGATGGAGATAATATCATCATCAAAAAAGATATCAATATCGGTATGGCCACTGCCCTGCCAACAGGTAACCTGATCGTGCCTGTGATCAAGGGAGCCGATCAATTAAATATTGTTGGATTGAGCAAGGCAGTAAACAATCTTGCCGATGCTGCGCGCAACAACCGTTTGAAAGCAGATGATACACAAGGCGGAACATTTACGCTCACCAATGTAGGCACATTCGGCAGTTTGATGGGTACGCCGATCATTAACCAGCCACAAGTAGCCATTCTTGCAGTAGGCGCTATCAAAAAACGCGCAGTAGTGATAGAATCAAAAGATGGCGATACAATCGGTATACGGAGTATGATGTATTTATCCCTTAGCTATGATCATAGAATTGTGGATGGAAGTATTGGTGCGGGTTTCTTATCGGAAGTAGCGAAAGAATTTGAGAAATGGGATCCGGATAAACAGTGGTTTCACTATTTGTAAAACTATTTTCCAACACGAATTTGAACACGAATTCCAACACGAATTTGAACACGAATTACACGAATTAAAGACGAATTAGCCAAATTGAAGCCATCTCAAAAATTCGTGGCCAATTCGTGGTAATTCGTGTCATGATAATTCGTGTCTACTATTTTGAATATGAGAAACAGATTTTATAAAGCCATCTTCCCGGTGGCTTTGCTTTTATCCTTACAGGCAAGCGCACAGACCGACGGGCTCGGTACCTGGAATGTAGTGAGTGCAAAAATCACATTCAATAAACAATGGAACGCATTTGGAGAAGTGCAGGCGCGATCGCAGAAGCTCATTCATGATTTTAATTATTATGAATACAAGGCGGGTGTAGGTTATAATTTTCCAAAAACTGCATCCATACTTTTCGCGATGGGGCACTATGCCACTTTCCAGCCGGATGGCGATTTTAAAAAGCCATTTGTAAATGATGAGTTCCGTATATGGGAACAATTCGTATTGACCAATAATATCGGCAGGGTGAAGATCGAACACCGTTATCGCATTGAGCAACGTTTCACATCCAATGCCGGATACCGCAACCGGTTCAGGTATCGCCTCAATGTAATTGTTCCGTTGAATAACAAAGAGATCAAAGACAAAACATGGTACACAAGTATTTTTAATGAAGTATTTGTAACTAACGAACGGCCCTATTTTGAACAGAACAGGATCTTTCTCGGCGCAGGTTACCAATTCAACAAACACTTTACTGTTTTAGCCGGTGTATTGAATCGCTTCGATCAATCAGTCACCAATGTTCCTTCATGGAAAAATTATTTTCAAACCAATCTCATCTTTTCGATAGACGAATTCAAAAGCGGGCGCGAGAGGCATCCGAGTTCGGTGGACTAGATGCTGGATACTGGATACTGGATGCTGGATACTGGATACTGGATAACGGATACTGGATAACGGATACTGGATGTCTGATATTAGTTAGTGTCTTAAAAATTCGAGATCCAGCATCTAGCATCCAACATCCAGCTCACTTTTTCACACACTGTTAGTAAACATATCATCTGCCCTCGGTATCTAATAAGTACATTCAGATAACCAAACAGATCGGTATGAAGACCTTATCACAGACATGGTTTGCGGATGGGTATATTGATTTTGAATTGAAGAAATACACCCTTCTCGCCTATTTACAGGAGATCAGCCAACATTTTTGCAAGAATGAATTGTATCCCCAGTTCGCTGATGTGATTTTTCATTACAACAACCTGGTCGCTTTCAAGGAAAATAAAAAATACCTGCAGGAGCAGTTTCCGAAAAGATTGACCGGTATACAGATAGAAAAACTGCAATTGTTGTATGAGTCTTTGGTAGAGGATGATGAACTGATGCAGGAACTGGAAGACATCATCAACTATGCATCATCCACCATGAAGAAAACGATCAGCAACGGAACAGAGATCTATGAATTTGTGGAGAATCGCATCAACATTGAACCCATCGGCATCATGCCGCTTGATCAGAATGAAGGCTATTTTTTATTGTGCGAGGGACAATGCCGCAATACATGGGTGTACCAATACCGATTAAGCATTTTTGAAAAACACGATGAAAAATACCGCAGCATCAAAACAGAATTTGTAGATGTATGGCAGCGGAATTTTGTTAACTCTTATCACAACATCAAAGCACAGTTGATCAGGAACCGATCCGATCTTCCGAATCCCGCGGTGTATGCGGTGGAGACAGATCTTTCAATACCAATGGAAGAAACATTGTTGCCGATCGCGAAGAGAAGTTTGGTGAGATACATAACTGTGAATACTGCATGATGTTAATTGATAATTAATAGTGAATAGTTAATAATTGAATTAGTAATGCGATAATATGGCCCACAAACTAATTAGGGAGTCCAAAATTGGCGCTCCCTAATTATTAACTATTAATTCTTAATTCTTAATTATCAACTGTTCTCCTTTTCCAACATCAAATACGCCTTAATAAATCCATCCAACTCCCCATCCATTACCGGCCCAACATTACCTACTTCATAATCCGTACGATGGTCCTTGATCATTTTATAAGGATGAAAAACATAGCTGCGGATCTGGCTGCCCCACTCTATCTTTTTCTTATTAGCATTGGATGCATTCAACGCTTCCTGGCGCTTGCGTAATTCTTCTTCATATAAACGGCTCTTCAGCATTTTCAATGCGAGCTCGCGGTTCTCGCCCTGTGTTCTTGCCTGCTGGCACTCAACAATAAATCCACTGGGGCCATGTTTTAAACGGACCGCTGTTTCCACTTTGTTTACGTTTTGTCCACCACTGCCACCACTTCTGTAAAACGCCCACTCAAGATCGGCGGGATTTACGTTGATCGCTATAGTGTCATCGATCAATGGATATACATATACCGAAGCAAACGAGGTATGCCTTCTTGCATTGCTATCAAAAGGAGAAATGCGTACCAAACGATGCACGCCACTTTCTGCTTTTAAAAATCCATAAGCGAAATCACCATCAAACTGTATCGTGGCGCTTTTGATACCTGCACCATCGCCTTCCTGGTAATCGATCTCGGTCACTTTCCAGCCCTGCTTCTCACCGTACATGCGATACATGCGCAAAAGCATTTCCGCCCAATCCTGGCTCTCAGTACCACCGGCACCGGGATTGATCTGCAACACCGCAGGCAATTCATCCTCCGGTTTATTTAAAGTGCTTTTGAATTCGGCATCTTCTATCTGCCGGATGGCAGTTTCGTGCGCGGCTTTTACTTCTTCTTCGGTAGCATCACCAGCTTTCCAGAAATCAAACAATACGGCGAAATCTTCCACAGCAGTATCCAGCTGCTTGTACAATTTTAACCAGTACTCATTTACCTTGATCTCTTTCATGATAGCCGTGGCGCGGGTATTATCATCCCAAAAGCCAGG
The DNA here is from genome assembly GCA_028288645.1 of Sediminibacterium sp. Taxonomy (GTDB): domain Bacteria; phylum Bacteroidota; class Bacteroidia; order Chitinophagales; family Chitinophagaceae; genus Sediminibacterium. The sequence continues at coordinate 3,473 of JAQBNJ010000246.1, read as the reverse complement.
TGAAAGCGAGAGTTGACGGTCTGTTTCTACTTTATATGTGCGGTTCTCAACGTCAAAGAAACCTCCTCAGGACAACTACTCGGTCCCTCATAATCTTGATCTGTTCTTGTGTCATAGGGTGCAAATGTAAAGGAAAAGCTGTTAGGCGTTAGGTATTAGGTTTTAGCAATCTTTCATGCTAATACCTAACGCCTAAAACCTAACAGCTTTAAAAACTACAAACCTCATAAGCCGGATTCTGTTTCTAAACTATCATTTATCTGGCTCCCGCATTACTGCGGAAATCTTGCTGCCTACCCTGAACCTTGGGCGAGCAGCCCTCAAAACGGTTCTATACGTGGCATTACAGCACCTAAGGTTTACCCGTCTCCCGCATTACTGCGGAGGACCGTGAGCTTTTACCTCACGTTTTCACCTTTTCCCCTCCCCACATTGCTGCGGGGAGAAGTAGTTATTTTCTGTGGCACTTTCTCTCCCCCACAGTATTGTGGGGGGCCGGCGCTTAACCGGTAGGTTGCTCTGCGCTGTCCGGACTTTCCTTCCCGCTGAAAGCGGGACGATAGTTCGGGTTTGTAGCATCACAAAGATATAACACGAATTTTAAAACACGAATTACTCGAATTTGAAACACGAATTTGAACACGAATTACACGAATTAAAGACGAATTAACCAGATTGAAGCCACCTCAAAAATTCGTGGCCAATTCGTGGCAATTCGTGTAATTCGTGTAATTCGTGTCAAAGTAATTCGTGTCAAAGTAGTTGGTGATTATAAGGTTAACGCATCTCTTACCAACTGTCCTTTTACATTAAAATAGAGGTATTTATTTATAACCGTCTCCTGTTTACTCACATGAATCCGGTACAACGTTTCCTTGCCTTTAACGGCGAGTTCCTTGATCTCTTTTTTCTCCCAATCGTTGTACTTGCTTTTGTTGAAACCATCTTTAATAGACACATTTAAATTATCAAACCGCAAATCGCGCGTTGTTTCCAGCCACACCCCTTTAGTGTTGAATTTGGCAACAGAATGGTCGCCGGATTGGTCGAACTGTGCTTCAAAATTTGTGAGGTTATCTTTCCAGGTAACATTGGTGGCTGTGGGATAAGAAGTCGAAAATGTGGTGGTTACTTCCGCGGGCAGCTTTCTTATCTGTGCATTGATCATTCCAGCCATAAGGAACAGGCTGAGGAAAAGGATGGTGATCTTTTTCATATACTGATTTTTCAGTAGTGAATGCAATAGCTGTGCCACCGCTTACTGAACACGAATTACACGAATTAAAGACGAATTGGGCTTTGTGCTATTCGAGTTTACTTTGTATAATTCGTGATAAAATTCGTGTAATTCGTGTTCAGAAATTCGTGTGATTAGTATTGAAGGAAGATTTCTGTTGCTCCATACCCGAACCTGGGATCATATTGATTGATAAATGATTTTACTTCCCGTTTTGTTTTCAGGATATCATGTATCTCATCTTTTAATTTACCTGTTCCGACACCATGAATAACCACCAGTGACTGCTGCCTGTGCGCCACGGCGAGGTCGTACCATTTCTGGAATTCATGCAGTTGTTGTGTGAGGATCTCGAAATTGCTCATATGTTTCCAGTTATCGGAAAGTTTTTCTATGTGAAGATCAACCACTGAACGCGCGGGTTCGAGATGTTGACGGGCTTTGGAGGCATCATATATTTTAAATCCTCTTGTAGCCAATGAACCTAACTCGAAATACGGTTCCTCAGTTTTAACGGGATAATCTGTAAATAATTGATAAGAGATCGTTGGTTCATTGTTATCCTTCATGTCTTCGATCTTCTGGAAAACCTGTTTGGGCTTGAGTTTCAGCGATGCTTCAAAATGCGGCGCCTTCTTTTTATCGGGGATTGACAGGGAGAAGTCGAATGAAAAAGATGGGCCATCATTTACAGATTCAAAGGGAATATCGTGCAGGTAAAAATCATGGAACGGCGCGATCTCGTTCACCAGTTCAAAATCCGTTTTACCGAAGAATTGCTGTATATAGGTGAACTTATACGCGATATTGGTTTTGTTAACGAGGTGGATCTTTAAAAGATCAACCACCTCATCATTAAAATCATCTAACGAAAATTTTGGAATAAAAGATAACCATACACCATCAGATACTTTGATCTCGTTGGGTTTCGGTTTTTCTTTGGGTAACTGGTCGATATAGGTTTTATGTTCAGGTTTCTTCTCTTCCAGTTTCTTTTTTGTAAACCGCAGAAAATAGGGAAAATCGATCTGGTCCATATAAGCCGGGAACTTTACACCCCGCACTTCTATCATCACCATTTTATCGTTCATGATCTCCACTACCCTTCCTTCTTCGTTGCTGAGCAGCACAATTATTTCATCGCCAACCTGGTACTTCATGGGGCGAAATTAAAACGAATATTGAATATTGAGCAAGGAATGTTGAATGTTGAAGTGTTGTCGCCGAAGGGCAAGGCCGAAATAACATGCTAATTACTAATTAACGTGTTGTGCAATTAGATTATTTGATCTAATACAGGGTTCCTAACGAGTTAATAAAGTTAACTAACGCTATGGCTAAAAGCTGGAACGCAAGGGCCGCGAAGAACCGCGGGGGACGCAAGGAAGAAACCTTTGCGTCCATTGCGTAACCTTGGCGAGCCTTGCGTTCCAGCTTTACATCAACCCATACAAACTGCAAATACATAATATGCAGGCCGGAACAAAAGCAATTTCATGCATGTAAATAGCACAACATATTACTAATTACCAATTATTAATTACCCTCCTGTGCCAGCTTGCTTTTCCGTATCCCATACAACAAATAAATCACAAGCCCGATCGCGAGCCAGGAAATGAACCAGGCCCAGTTGCTTTTGGTCATTCCGGTGAGCAGGTATAGGCAACTGCTAAGGCCCATCAACGGGATCAAAGAATAGTTCTTAATAAAAGTCGCTATCGCGATCAATATACAGGCGATCCAGAAAATGATGAGCGATATTTTTGGTGTGGCCACATCCATAAAAGAAATCTTCCCGGCCACATAATCTGCATTGGATGAATAATCAAAATTGAACAGGTCAGCGAAATACCCTTTCCCCAATATCACAAATATGGCTACAAGCAGTAACGGGAAAATAAATTTTCCATTCAGGTAAGGCATATTGAATTTGCCCGGTGTCTTTTCTCTTTTCGGTATCAATAACACACCTCCGCAAACCAATACAAAAGCAAACAGTGTGGCGATACTTGTAAAATCAAGAACAAAATCTTTATCAGTAAAAAGAATGGGTACACCTACCACTATCCCTGTTAAAATAGTTGCGAAAGAGGGTGTTTTATATTTCGTGTGGATCTTTTGGAATACAGGAGGAAGTAATCCATCGCGGCTCATGCTCATCCAAATTCTTGGTTGTCCCATCTGGAACACAAGCAATACACTTGTCATGGCTATTACCGCACAGATCGCAACCAGG
>JAQBNJ010000243.1 GCA_028288645.1 Sediminibacterium sp. | reverse complement strand
ATAAATCTATGTAATCGTTCCTTGATATATTACTTGATTTGCCTCCATTCGAAAGTTAATGCTTGGACGAACAAAACTGCGTAATGGCTAAAGACATAACAATCACGCAAAACATTGCACGCTTTACCAGTTTTTTTTACGCAGAAAACTGCATTAATCAGGAATGAACAGAAAACTGCCCGATTTTATGCGTGTGCATCCAAAACAGCAGGAATAACAAATAACAGCCTCTGGTTTAACCGGTATCGTTCTAACACTTGTATCGCACAACCCATAAAGGAAATTTGTCTTATATCAATTAGACTTTACAAATGCCCGGGTGTGATTGTGAGGACACAATCACGACGGCCACGCCGTTGATGTGTCCTCACATCAACAGTGCATTGTAAGACTGATGCATTTTTAAAGTCTTATTGGTATTAGTCTTAAAAAACAGATATAGATTTAAAGATTAAAAATAGATAAACGACAGCAGCGATACCTTGCAGTCGATTCTTTTTATAGCATTTTTAATACGGATTTTATTTTAATGGCGCATTTGACGGGGTGTCAATAACGTACAGGACAGATATGGCCTTTCTGTATTATAAATAAGCTTTATATACCGCATTCGTTTGCGTTGGTGCAATTCGTACACTGAAAGATCATTCCACCACTTTCTCCACTCTCGCCAGTTTACCCGCCGCATTCACTCCTTCTAAGACGATCCTGAATTTTTTGGTAATATCGTTATTGAAGAATTCCAACTTTACCGTTCGCGCTTTTTTATCCGTCATCACATAAGGGTTCCAGTAAAGGGTTGCGCGCGTATCGGGCAGTTTGGATTGTGGCATGGTATAATCAGGACTGTAAAATTCTTTGTAAGGCGTATATCCTGTGATCAGTGCGTTGTTCAATCCTTTAATAAAATTCGTATTCGCGTCACTTGCTTTTTTTGTGTAAATAGCGATCGCACCGGAAGCTCCGGAACCGGTAGCCGACATGAATGGTGGCCGAAACACTTTTATATAAGCAATTTCGCTCATCGGAATTCCCATCGTTCGTTCTGCATCCGAAGGTGTTTCGTTCAGGAATATTTCAGGTGTTCCATCGCGCCAGTCGAGGCCGGGAACATTGTTGGGATTGGGATCGTTTACACCATTCTGCCCCAGGATCGGCAACGACATGGATAATCCCGGTATCATGTTCTGCAGGTAATGAAAAACATCTATCTGCCCGCGCGTACGTTCATCGTGGATCACATCAAACGAATAACTGTTCCTGCTGCTGAATAAACCGGTCGTGTATTTTTCATCGAGGATATCGATGGCTGATTTCAGTTTGCTTTGCACGGTCACTTCCTGCAAAGTGAAACCCGAGTCAAGGCTTTTTTTATTTTTTGCAATGCCCGAATAGAATAAATAATTATTCAGTAATTGTAAACTGTCAGGCTCAGTAAAACGCGGAATCTTTGTTACCTGCGCATAGGGCACCAATGGCAGGCCGTACTGGAATTGTACGGTAACTGCATCACTTAACCTTTTATCTCCCGTTAACTGGTAAAACAAACGCGCGGTATCGAAAAAAATAATGCCCCGCTGGTTAAAGGAACCATCCTGTTTCAAAGGCAGCATAAAATATTGTTTGCTGCTGTCTTTTCCATGCATGATCAGCGCAATGTTTTGCCCGGTGCGTATCGTACCCTGTCCGTTTGTGTACACCTTTCCTTTGATCTGCACATAATCGCTGTCCATGGGGTATCGAAGTGTGGGCAATTTTGCCTTAACAATATCATCCCATTTATACCTTCTCCAGCCGTGCGTAAGCATTACAAGATCGAGGTACTTACGTGTATCATCATCATCTTTTGAAAAATATTCAGCAGCATTGGGAATGTATCCTTTGATATCGCCCTGTAATAATAACTGTGAAAAAATATTCGTGCTGCTATCGTATATCAATCCTGCATCCGTTACAGAGATAGAAAGGTTGGATGAAAGTGTATCAGGAACATAGATCTCGATCTCATTTCTCATTCGCTTCCCAAAACGTTGTGTGACCATTTTTAGTTCCGGAAAGAATTGATGCTGTTTATTTTTCACGAACAAAACCCTTTCGGCAAGAGGTAACCAGTTGGCATCAAAAATCGTGACCTGTAATACACCTGTTGGGAAAGTTTCTGTCGGGATCTCGCCAGCGGATATTTTTTTTGTGCCGAGATTGATCGCCGCGCTGTACACCATCTGCTGGTTCATGGAAGCTACTATGTGTAAGGATCTCAGGTTATCGGTGATCTCTGCTGAACGTTTAACGGCAAATACTACTTTGTTATTCACCAGCTGTGATTCGATAGCGATACCAGTGTTTTTAGCAGCAGGCAATGCGCTGGTATGATTGGTGCCGTATTCGTCTATCCAGTTGCAGGTATAGGTTTCTTTGGAGGAAGGTTCAAAAGAAAAACTTCCCATTCCATCATGTACGGATGCGAACGAATCGATCAGTTCATTTTTACTGTTGAGGATGGCACCGCGTACGGCGACCGGGTTACCTGACTGGTTGTTTGCGATGAACGCAACAGTTGATCCAACACCGTTCACAAGATCTCCTCCTTCAGGAAAAAAATGGATGCTGGTTGCGATAAAGGGTTTGCGATCGCTTTTTGCAGATGTATCGCTGTTGATGACACGGATATCTTTCGTGTACAGGAACGCGGTATCAAAATTGAGCATCCAGCGTGTATACGCTTTCAGGTGCAGCATTTCACCTGCGTAGTTTGCCGGGATGATAAACTGCGCCCTGGCGGATGATTCAAAAACAGGGTTTACGGTATGCTTGATCAGTTTCCCGCCATCATCATACCAGTCTACAAAAAAATTACGGCTGTAATCAGAGATGGACTCGCCTGCAAGTATATAGGCTTTGAACCAAATGGTCTCTCCTTTGCTATACGTGCTTTTATCAAAGTGGATATGTATTTTTTCCGGCTGGTAATTATCGTGGTAGAGAGAAAGTACAGAATCTATTTTCTGCGCGTACGATACCGCGGCAAATAATATTCCTGAAAGAAGAAAAAATATCTCCCTTTTCTGCATATACAAATTGGTTAAATGAGAATGTGAAGCAGCTACAAAATTACCGAAAAGCAACCGCCTTCGTTTGCGCCACCTGTTAAAAAATTTAGGGAAGAGGTTTTATAACCTC
>JAQBNJ010000231.1 GCA_028288645.1 Sediminibacterium sp. | reverse complement strand
GGTTTTGTAGTCGCGGCCATAATTGTAATTGCCGAATCCCTGCAACTCCCAGCACGATGGCACAGCGATCTTTGTCCAGTAGCCGCTCTGTCCTCCACCGGTACAAAAGAAATCCCAGTCAACGGTATGATCGCTGCCGGTGCCGGATAAATATTGCACTTGTTTTACCTGTGAAAAAATAGTATTGCAAAATAAGGTGAGTAAGCAAAGAGTGATGAATGTCGACCGCACTTTAATATTATTCATGACCATAACAATTAGTATAGTGAATTATTTATTCGCGTTCCAGTTAACATAGACAGGTTCATCCTTACTGCATGTTACAACACCATTACTATAATGCAGTTCAGTTACCTGTATCACACTTCTTTTATCGTCGAATGAATTTTTAGCAGCAGGCATATCTTTTCTCCTGCCGGGATGTGTAAAATAATAAACAAAGGCGCGGTTGTCTTTTACCACCACATCGCAGTGACCGCCGATGGCCTGGTCATCTTTGCCGGCACCGGGTTCTTCCAGTATCCTGTTGGGTTGCTTTTTCCAGTTGAGCAGATCATCCGAACTATACACATCCATTCCCTTCCACACATCCACGATCATAAAATATTTTTCCTGCCAGCGAAAAACCTTGGGGCCCTCTCCGCGTGCGGGAATGGCTCTTCCTTTATCAACCCAATGATACAGGTCATTACTTTCTGCATAAAAAATAGATTTACCATCTTTTTCATTGTTATACCACATGCGCCAGCTTGTATCCGATATGCGATACACGCAGGCATCGATCACTTTGTGTAGCGCCAGTGGCAATAACGATTCATATTTCCAGTTGACAAGATCTTTACTGGTTAGATGAATGATATCGCGCGGATGGTTCCAGTCTGTGAAGATGCCGGGGACATAGGTGAGATACATATGATACAATCTTTTATCTTCAACGATCTCTGGCGCCCAGAAAGTATAACCTGCATCGGGACGGTAATTGATATTGGCAGTATCCTTATACTTCCATGTTTTACCATCCGTAGACTCTGCGATGCCGATCCTTGTTCCATGCACCCATGCAACACCGCTTGAATCATTGAGTGATGCGCGGCGGTTGGTATAGAACATCCACCAGCGTTTCTTTTGCTTATTATAAATGATCACAGGATCAGCGGCACCATGGTAAACAGGATCATCAAACAATGGCTTTGGTGCGGCTGTTTCTGATTGCTTTGTTTGCGCGTACACTGCTTCAATACAAAATAAAAAGACGAGTAAATATTTATACAGGAAGTTCATGTGTATTTGGTATTTGCAAAATCAGTCGTTCCATTATACAGATCCATAATAATGTTCCATACATTTTGTTGAACAGGAATGCCGTTTGCAAGATTTTTCTTTCTTGTTTGTAGCACCCGTTCACCGGGATAGGTGACTTTTTTCGATCCGTCTATCGGCACAGAACCGTGGTAATCGTTGATAATATTTTCTACTACTGCCGCAATAGAAGAATGATTGTTCAGTTTACTGATATCGATCGCGATGAACACCTGCGACAATCCATATTCCACATTCTTCTTACTTATTTCAGCAGTCGACAGACCGCCTGATAAAATAGTCGCGAGCAGATCAAGCAGGAGTGCGAGGCCGGAACCTTTCCAATAACCGGTGGGTAATAATCTTCGTGTAACAAGTATCGCAGCGGGATCGTTGGTCAATACGCCTTCTTTGTTAAATCCACCATTCACTGGCAACAGTTCATTACGCATAGCAGACAGTTCCATATGTCCTAAAGAATATTGCGACATAGCCATATCCAAAACGATCGCCTCATCTCCATGTGGCAAAGCCATCACCAAAGGATTATTGCCTACTCTTGCATCCACAGCGCCCCATGCGGGCATATTTGAGATCGTATTTGTCCACCCGATAAAAATAAATCCTGCTTTAGCGGCCTGCCATGCATAAGCACCCGCGCGCATCCAATGATTGGTATTGGATAACGCCACGCAACCCATTCCATGTGCTCTTGCTAAACGCATGGCGGAGCTGGTAGCATGTTCTGCGTTCAGCGTGCCTGGACCAAGATTACCGTTCCATTGTTCAATGCTGCCAAATGCGTGCTGCAATGTTGGCTCTGCATCTTTTTGTACAAAACCATCTTTGATGTATTTTACAAATCGCGGGAAACGGTTTACACCGTGCGTGTACACCCCATCAATGCTGTTCATTGTGAAGATCTCTGCGCAGCGGAGTGCTTTCTCGTTTGAGAATCCTTCTTTCAGCAGGATGGCTGTAAAGCGTTCCTGCATTTCTTCTTTTGGTATGATGATGCCTGTGTTTTCCATTGTTGATTGCAAATGATGCAATTTTAAGATACACTATTTAACTTACTATTGCAATGCTTGTATGGTTACAGGCCCTAACAATCCTGATTCTTTTGGTTGCCATTTTACTGCGGTGAAAATTCCGTCAGCTCCCCTGTTCTGTGGCAGGCGTGCAGGAAAATTGGTGTTATAAAATTTCTTCCATACCACGCCCTTCCGCTCAAGATCAGCAATACGGTTGGGCATGCCGTTTGTTACTTTTATTTCCAGGAGATTATCATCCTTGAAATACGAAGCAGGAATTTTTACTTTGAATGACGGGCCTATCAGTGTGACTATTTTCTTCCCGTTCAATACCAGCTCTGCTGTTTCCTGCACAGCGCCAAGATCAAGTTGGTACGAAACTGCTTTGATAGACGGCTTTGGAAAATGAACACTGTATTGAGCGGTGCCACTGAAATTCTTAACATCATCATTGCCCAATTCTGTCCATGAGCCAAGCGTATTCAGGGAAGCTGGTGGAGGCAACACCGGTCCGCCTGTTAAAAATGTAAGCTGCCATTTTCCATTCATCACTTCTGCTTTGCCGGCTGGTATATGGTAAGGATTTGTTTCCGACTTAACGGACTCCCTCGAGGTTTGGAGTATGCAACTTTCACCTGCATCGAGATAGATCAATACCTGTGTCTTGCCATTTTCTGTTCTTGTTTTGGCAGTCCCATTTTCCAAACGCATGGGATCGAACAATAAGATATTCTTTTCAGCAGACTCTAATGTTATCCATTCATTAATGGTTGACCTGCCCGGGTTGGAAATAAAATAACAATGGCCGTTTGCTGAGCTGCGCCTGGCATATTGCAAGCCTTTGTCTACCATCGTTTCTCTTCCTGTTTTTGCTGCATCGAGTAATTCGCCGAGATCATCGCCCACTAAAAATGAACCTTTGCCCAACACTGCTTTTTTTACAGAAGTATTCCCAACAGGAGAAAACAGCAGTCCTGCGACGGATTGTAATAATTCATTTTTTCTTTTTTGCAGATCGGCCATTCCAGGAACATCTAACGGTACATTTTTATAGAAGATAATATTGGCGCCCTGTTCAGCGGCGTGCATCAATTTCCGGAAAGTTTCTAACGGAATGTATTTTACATCGTTTAATACGATCGTTTTGTAATTGCCGCCGCCACTTGTTTGTAACAAACTGCCGTTGCTCTTAATGTCTACTACCTGTTTATCAGAGATCAGGTCAAACGCATATCCGTCTTTCAGCAACCACTCCGCACTTGTTTTAAAAACGCTGCGTTCAAATCCGGCCATCCCATCAAAATGCTGTAGCAGGTCGCGGCCCATGTCTGCGATCTTATCGTTGAATGGGAAATACAGT
>JAQBNJ010000228.1 GCA_028288645.1 Sediminibacterium sp. | reverse complement strand
GTTGATGTCTGTTCGCGCAAAACTAACGGTAATTGTGTAACGGTCTGCGCGTGTGTTCGCGCATTGAATAAAAAAACTATACCTCCACTAGGTTTAGCATTCAAAGACAGGTGATCATTCCGGATTGTATGGTATGGTTGTTGCATTATTCTTATAAATATCATCTATGAAATGCTTTTTTACTTTATTCTCTGCTTTTTTGCTGCTTGCCTGTAGTCCGAAATATACCCCCGCTGAGTCTGTTCCTTCCGGGAGAAATACTTCACGAGGTACAACGGAGGCCACAACTGATGCAGGCGTTAGTGGTAATATGGAAGAATCTATATTGCGTTATATCAATGACTATCGTCGATCCAGGGGTTTGAACAATCTTCAAATGAACGATGCTGCCTCAACACAGGCCTACCAGCACAGTAAGAACATGGCTACTGGCAAAACTGCATTTGGACATGATGGTTTTGACCAAAGAGTGCAGAATATTAAACGTACAATGGGTTCCGGTTTCTTATCGGGTTGGGCAGAAAATGTTGCCTACGGACAATTATCTGCACAAGCAGTGGTGAAAGGTTGGTTAAATAGTTCTGGCCACAAAAGAAATATTGAAGGGAAATATAACCTGACCGGCATCGGCACCTATAAAAGCAGGAACGGCGATATCTATTTTACGCAGATATTCTTACAGAAATAATTGCAGAAGCTATGAGCTGCGAGCCTTGAGCTACGGGCAGGAGCGAACGTTGTCTGGCTCATAGCTCACAGCTCATAGCTCACAGCTGTCCTCCAAAAAAATAATCATTCCGATTACAGGCTGCTCCCTAACTTTATCCAAACGAATTGCTTATGATTGTCAACCGCAATATCCTCACCTTAGATGAATTCACACTTACCCAGTTGCGCCAGTTCCCTACAGCAACAGGCGAACTAAGCAGGTTGCTGCGCGATCTTGCGCTCGCAGCCAAAAGGGTGAATGTAGAGGTGAACAAAGCCGGACTGGTAGATATTCTCGGTGACTATGGCACCATCAATGTGCAGGGGGAGGACGTAAAAAAACTCGACATCTTCGCCAATAACCAGTTCATGGGCGTATTAAAACACGGCATCAGTTGCGCAGGCATCGGCAGTGAAGAGATGGATGATTTTGTAGTGTTTGATGATGAGGTAAGCAATAACAGCAAATATGTTGTGTTATTCGATCCTTTGGATGGTAGCGGTAATATTGATGTGAATGTTTCTATCGGTACCATTTTCAGTGTATACCGAAGGGTAAGCGAATTGGGTAAGCCATGTACAAAAGAAGATTTTTTACAACCGGGTAACAAGCAGGTAGCCGCCGGTTATATGGTGTACGGATCAAGCACGATGTTGGTATATGCAACACGCCGCGGTGTAAATGGTTTTACACTGGATCCTTCTATCGGAGAATTTACTTTGAGTCATCCTGATATCAAATGCCCTGAAACAGGCAGGTTCTATTCTGTTAATCACGGCAACTTTTTTCAATACGATGAATCCGTTCGTAAATACATCAACGGGTGCCAGAGCAAGACAAAAGAAACGGGCGGGCCATATACACAGCGATATATCGGTAGTATGGTAGCCGATGTGCATCGTAACCTCATCAAAGGCGGGATCTTTATGTACCCGGGAACCACTGATAAACCAAAGGGAAAACTGCGTTTATTGTATGAAGCAAATCCCTTTGCTTTTATTGTGGAAGTAGCAGGAGGGCTTGCGACAAACGGTAAACAAAGGATTATGGACATACAACCCACAGAACTACACCAACGCACGCCGCTGTTTATCGGAAGCAAAAAAATGATGGAAGAACTGGAAACATTTACAGGCACTTTAAAATAAAACACATGAGGAAAGCAATTTATTTTTTTACATTGTTATTTTTATCGATCAGTTATTCATCGAGTGCGCAGCAGCGCATGGATCCAAAGGGAATGACTTACATACAGATGCCAAAACCCAATACGATCATCTATCATGATTCGATCTTCACGGGCAGCAAACAATTCAGGGATCTATTTTACAGGACCAACGATGCTGAATTAATATCCTATTATAAAAAACACCAGTCGAATAAAATTGCGGGGCAGTTAATAGGACTTGCGGGTACTATTATTACAGTGGTGGGTATTCATAATATCGGATCTTCCGATCATAAAGGCCTGGGTTGGGCTTTGACTGGTGGAGGGTTCGCTACAACTTTATTCGGAGGATATCTTTCATTCAGGGGAACACAGAATCTTCAAACTGCCGTAACTTTATTCAACCAGAAATATCACCGCGCAGCATTGGGTATCGGAACTGCCAAAAATACTGTGGGGTTGGTGTATAATTTTTAGATTATGAGCAAGATCATTATCAGCGTTAAGGACCTGCATAAACAGTACGGCGATTTTAAGGCGGTAAAAGGTATCAGTTTTGATGTACTTGAGGGAGAGATCTTCGGATTGCTTGGCCCGAATGGCGCAGGTAAATCCACTACATTGGAGATCATTGAAACGCTTCGTATAAAAACAAGTGGTGAAGTAATGGTTGATGGGTTTAACCTCGATGATTCTCCGAATGAGATCAAGAAGATCATCGGTGTACAGTTGCAAACATCGGGTTATTATCCAAACCTGACATTGGTAGAATTGATCGGACTGTTTGCCGGTCTGTACAATGAAGTGGTTGATCCAATGGCGCTGCTTGATACCGTGAACCTTCGCGATAAATCCAAAGCCAAATTCAAGGAACTGAGTGGCGGGCAGAAACAACGTTTTTCCATCGCTACCACATTGATCAATAAACCCAAGATCATTTTTTTAGATGAGCCTACCACAGGATTGGATCCGCAGGCGAGAAGAAATTTGTGGGACCTGATACGCGATATAAGGAGCAAAGGCACAACCGTGATCATCACCACGCATTATATGGATGAGGCGGAAGTGTTATGCGATAGGGTTGCCATCATCGACAGCGGAAAGATCATCTCACTTAATTCGCCGGATAAATTAATTGATGAACTGGTAGCCGGCGGATTTGAAAAGCCAAAAGAAATAAAACAGGCAACGCTGGAAGATGTGTTCATCCATTTAACAGGAAGGGCGTTGAGAGAAGACTAACCCCAGGTGAATTGGATGATCTTTCAGATAAAATTCTTTAAAACATTCAACATAGTGTATGACAGTTGACCCGCGATATCCCATTGGTAAATATGAAGCGCAGCCTTTTTCAAAAGAACAGAAAGAAAAATGGTTATTTGATATAAAATTCCTGCCCGAAGAATTGGAAAGATCGGTGCTGAATTTAGATGCCGCACAACTACACACACCATACCGTGATGGTGGCTGGACGGTTCAGCAATTGGTGCATCATGTGGCGGATAGCCATATGAATGCTTATACAAGGTTTAAAGTGGGATTAACAGAAGACAATCCAACCATCAAACCCTATGAAGAAAAGGAATGGGCGAAATTTCCTGACAATGAATTGCCCGTGAATTTATCACTCACCTTGTTACATGCATTGCATCAGCGCTGGTACATCGCTATCAAAGACCTGGAAGATGCGCAATGGGAGAGAACAGTGGTTCACCCGGAGCATGGACGACAAATGACTTTATGGTTTCTGCTGGGCTTGTATGCCTGGCATAGTAAACATCATACAGCACATATTACATCGTTAAGAGAAAGCAAGGGCTGGTAATTAATAAAGCAAC
>JAQBNJ010000137.1 GCA_028288645.1 Sediminibacterium sp. | reverse complement strand
GGTATGTGATAAAGAGGGCAATACAAGCCAGGATGAGAATTCGTTTCATACAACAGATTTATTGAATGACACACAGTATAGCGAAACTGTTGCACATCCACTGCGGTGGTTGAAGAAATACCGAAATGCCGCGGGTTAAGTTTTTTCAATAAGAGCTAAAGGAGAAAAAGAGTGTAGCAAGAGGATGACCTCTTTTACTCTTTTTCTTCTGTCCTTCTCCTATTGTAATTTACGAATACGAGCAGGTTAGATGTAAGAAAACATCAAAATGTTTCGGGAAGTATTTCTTTAATGATGATATCCTGCAGCAATGCGGGCTCGCTATTGATGATGGTATGCGCCGACTTTTCGAACCAATACAGTTTCTTCTTTGCAGCCGTTAAACTATTATAGTATTTTTCTGTAACAGCAAAATGTGTCTGGTGATCTTTTCTTCCTACAAAAAAATAAACAGGGCAGTTGATCGCGGGAATGTCTTTGATGCAATCCTCTTTAAGTGCTTCATTCCAGACCGGGAGCCATGTCTGCGACCAGCGCTCAAAGTAACGGACCATATCTGCAGTATCTGAATTGGGAACTGGCCTGCCATCAGAAGCAAATATCCATTTTCTTGAATAGTATAATTGTCTGCCGTTCTCAAAAGGAATTTTAACACAGGAAAGTTCTTGCTTTTCTATTTCATTGCCATTTTCTTCAGCCTGTTGTTTCAACATCGACAAAGTCATTTTTTCACTCTCCGACTGATTCACAACCGGGCTAATGGCCACATACGCATATAACAATTCGGGGTATTTATCAGCGATGTGGAAGCCTAACATAGCGCCCCATGAATAACCGGCGAGGTATAACTTTTTATGATCGAATTGCTTGAGTAAATATTCAATTAATTCATGCGCATCATTTTGTATTACACTGAGTGTAACAGGAACAGGTGATGTATTGAGCCGGAGTGTCCGGCTGGTTTCCCGCTGATCCCACTGAACTACCATAAAATACTTCTGCAATTCACGTGTAAAGCTGTTTGCCTGGTCTATCACGGAACCGCCGGGACCACCATGCAGGAAAAGTAAGATGGGTTTGGTGCTGTCATCGCCTTTGATGGATATGTATTGTTTGATGCCGCCGATCTCTATGTTTTCTATTTTATCAATTCCGTTGGCTGAGCCGGTAGCAGAAGAGCTTGCAAAAGAGCTTTGTGATATACTGAAGAAAGTGATCATCAGGAAGAGAAATATGTGAACCCGCCTTTTCATTTTTGCATTTGATTGTTTAAGCCCAGTTCTGCCTGCACTTACTAATCATTATTGCAAACCTCATTCCACCGAGATGCAAAGGTCTTCACGATTCTGTTTATGTTCCCGATGGGTACTTAAATATACAGTTGAGCGGCTACCGCGGCTAAGGATATGTTAAAATGTTTCGGGAAGTATTTGTTTAATGATGATATCCTGCAGCAATGCAGGTTCTGTGTTGATGATGGTGTGCGCAGACTTTTCGAACCAATATAGTTTCTTCTTCGCAGCCATTAAACTGTTATAGTATTGTTCCGCGATGGTAAAATTTGTCTGGTGATCTTTTCTTCCCACAAAAAAATAAATCGGGCAGTTAAGTGCAGAGATCTCTTTCACGCGGTTTTGTTTCAATGATTCATTCCACACAGGGAGCCATGTATGCGCCCAGCGCTGAAAATAAAGGATCATACTTGAAGTATCTGCATTGCGTATTGGGTTGCCATCAAATGCAAACAACCATTTTCGTGCATAGTATAATTGTTTACTGTTTTCAAAAGGAATTTTCACCTGCGCGAGTTCCTGTTTTTCTGTTTCGTTGCCGGTTTCTTCGGCCTGTTGTTTCAACATGGCCAGGGTCATCTGTTCGCTTTCGTATTGATTTACGACCGGGCTGATAGCTATGTAGGCGTATAATAAATCAGGATACTTATCAGCAATATAAAATCCTAACACCGTGCCCCATGAATATCCCGCGAGGTATAATTTCTTCTGATCGAATTGTTTGAGCAGGTACTCAATTAATTCATGTGTGTCGTTTTGTATTAATTGGATGGTTAAAGGAACCGGGGATGCATTCAACTGCAAAGTTTTATTTGTTTCGCGCTGGTCCCACTGTACCACGATGAAATTTTTCTGCAGTTCACGCGTAAACCTGCCTGACTGGTCAATCACCGAACCACCCGGGCCTCCATGCAGGAACAGTAAAATGGGTTTGGTGTTGTCATCGCCTTTGATGGTGATGTATTGTTTGATGCCGCCGATTTCTATGTTCTCGATTTTATCAATGCCGGTAGGCGGGCTGGCACGCAAACTGCGTGCGAAAGAAATTTGTGACATGCTGAGGAAAGAGATCACCAGGAAGAAAAATATGTGGACAGATCTTTTCATTTTTGCATTGGTTGTGTAAGGACAGGTGGTCTTGAGAGAATTGCAAATGTGCTTGCTTTTTGTTGGCTACCTCTTTTTTCCTTTATCCAATTGCCTCGTTTTTTCGGGTAAATAGTTGTCTTTTGAAACTACCTTTTCACCGGTCTTTATTTCCAATGCTTTTCTCGCGTCACCTGCAATTGTTCCACCTTGTTTGGCTGCAACTTTATTCTGAACAAATCCCTTTGGATTTTTGGTCTTAACAATAGCTGTTGTCGAAGCTTCTCCAAGCATTGAAAAAATCAGTTCGAGATCGGTCATATGATCTCGCAGGTTTTGGCTCTTTAGTCCTTTTACTTTTTTGTATTCGAGGGGTGTCAATCCAAACGTTGCTTTTGAAATTTCCGCTGTAAGTATCGCGTATTCTTTTTGCTCTTTTACGCCCCTGTTTTTCCATTCACCTGTTAATTCTTCCCGAATGGCGATGCTTCTCATTCGTTTTTCAATCCAATCGTCAGGATAACCTTTGAGTTTGTATAATTCCCGTGTTCGTTGGGTTGCCAATTCAGGGTTTTCAATTTCATCCAATCTGTCCGAACCCACTTGTGCCAGCCAAAGTTTGAACGGTTCAGCTTTGGCGGAAGGAATGGATTGGATAATCCTTAGAAGCCCCTTTGTATCGGCAGCCTGCACCTTACGGTTTTTACCATCTGCTGCCTCCATTTCAACCAGGGTACAAATTGTACCCCAGTTCTTTTTAAGCAATTCATCGCGGCTCAACATCTTTTTTATGTATTGCTTTACATCTGTACTGTCGGTAAGCACCCCAACTACATCCTGGACCGAAAAAAACCATTTCTGTTCTTTCTCATTCCAGGTCGAACGTATTTGCTTGCTTTCAAATAGTTTAATATTGCCCATGCCGCAATTTAAATCAATAAAAATAAGTTTCAATTTTTTAGCAATTACCTGGCATGCCACAAAATGTCTGATCTCCGTATAGTCTCTTGCAGAGTACTATACGGTAGAATCGTAAATAATGTCGGTTAAAGAAATGTTCTTGCGAATCGGGAGCACGAGATTCTGATTAATATATCTATTCTAAATTTTTCAAAAG
>JAQBNJ010000188.1 GCA_028288645.1 Sediminibacterium sp. | reverse complement strand
ATAAATTTTTATCGAGCATATCCTGTAAATGAAATAATGCGCCGGCTTTGTGGCGACAGATCTCCGAAAGATTATACGGGCAACTGCAGCGAAGTGATAATGTTTTGGGGTCTTTGAACTGGTTGATATGCACTTTATAAAAAGTAGCATACCCATCATCCTTTACGCGAAAAATAACGGAAGCCATCAGGTCATCATATTCAATAAGCTCCACATTGCCCAGGGCATGGATCTTTTTTCCGCGGCGGATCACTTCCTCCGTACCGCTGTTGTAAATATGTTTGACCAGGTAGGGTAAAGCCATGGATCGGTTTGTAGTTTGTGGTTTGTAGTTTGTGGTTGTCGATAATATGCGGGATGAAAGTATTTTTGAGACCGCTAGCCCCAACTACAAACCACAAACTACAAACCACAAACCCGAAAGAGCAATTTGCAAAAGTAACGGAAAGGAAACCGCTTTGCGAAAAGAAATGAAAGAAATCTCGGGTTGAAAACGAAATTTTAAGATTTGTTATGCTATTACAAAAATAATTTTTGAAATAGGCAGGCATTTGTTAGCGGGAGATGAAACAAATGCGTTACTTTCAAAGTTTTTTCATTCTGTTCTTACAGAACAAGATCACCATCTTTATAAAAAGGAAGTATGTTGGCAGCATCAGGTGTTACGCAATATTCAAGATCAGACTCCAGGCCATAAGATGCCAGCCGGTGCCAATGTGTTGTTCGCCGGATAAAACTGAACATATCTTTTTTATGCAGTTCATACATATCAAGCGCCATTAAACTGCTATCGCAATGAATGGTGAAATGATCCTGGATCTGTTGTATAACAGCTCCCGCGAACAAAGCATCTTCGAGGTTGAACCTGTCTTTCCATGCGGAGCAACCGAGGATCACATTCTTTTTTTGAGCGGCGAGATAATCACAAACAGCAGACAGGTTCGGAAAGGAACCCGTAACCACTTCTGAGGCCCCGCAATTTAACGCCATGTGTAAAAGGCGTGTGCCGTTGGTGGTGGTAAGCACCAATGTTTTTCCTTCAATGAAGGAACGTGGGTATTCTGCGGGAGAATTTCCATACGCCAGCCCCGGTATTACTTTGCCGTCTCTTTCACCTGCAGTAATGCCACCAGTGGTTTTACCTATCTCGATGCATTTATCAACCGAATCAACCGGTATTACCCGTGCTGCGCCGTTATACAAAGCAGTAGCAATGGTTGATGTGGCGCGGAATACATCAATGACCACAACAATGCTGTTAGTGATATCATAGATATCAAGTAATCGTGGCGAAAGAACGGTATGCAGGAAGGGCTTTTGATCCATGGCCTGCAAAGATAAGGAGAAGGGAATATTGAACACTGAATCCCGCAAATGCGGGAAATGTTGAAGTGTTGAACGCCGATCGGTGGTCGTCTTTGCGAGGCACGAAGCAATCTGTATTGCAAATAGCAACTGCTCCGAATTTCGAAGCACAGATTGCTTCGTCCCTTACAGCAATGAGGATACCCTACGCTTTTTTTGTCAGTATCAGCAACTCATTCGCCTGTATCTCCGTAACATCGCGTTTCACTCCTTGTTTATCGGTATAGCTACGGTTGATCAGTTTGCCTTCAATAGCCACTTCGATTCCTTTTACCAGGTATTTTTCGGCGATCTCGGCGAGTTTGCCCCAGGCCACTACATTGTGCCATTGCGTTTCTGTTACTTTTTCGCCTTTGGCATTTTTGTAATTTTCATTGGTGGCCACTCTCAGGTGCGCTACTTTTTTGCCATCGGCGAGGGCTTTAATTTCAGGAGCCTGACCGAGATGACCGATCAGCTGCACTTTGTTTTTCATTGCATTCATAATATGTATTTTAAGATCTTTTAGACCGTGTTACATTATTAGCTGCATGAGGATTACTGTACAAATATGAACAGGAAATAAAAACAGAAAGACAATTAAACGTTTACTTGCGTATGTAAGTGCTTGTAAACGTTTAACGATCTGTCTATCACAAAAATCGACAGGCACATTTGGCAAGCCGGATAAAGATGTTGTTTTAGTAACCCGGTTGTCAGAAAACTGATCCTCCGTTCCGGTATCATTCTTGTAATAGATTAACAAGACAAAACAGATACTATGGCAACCCTCTCAGATATCGTATCAAAAGATAAATTGGTACTGATAGATTTCTTCGCAGAATGGTGCGGGCCATGTAAAACCATGGCGCCGATACTGAAAGAAGTAAAAACCAGGATAGGCGATAAAGCCACGATCCTGAAAATGGATGTAGACAAAAATCCGCAAACTGCATCGGATTACCAGATACAGGGCGTTCCCACTTTTATTCTTTTCAGAGAAGGAAAACCGGTCTGGCGGCAATCAGGTGTGGTTTCGGCGAAACAATTGCAACAGGTGATTGATCAGAATGAATGAGCACCTATCAATGTTTGTAAGTAAATGCTTGAGGATTTAGCGTTCAGGCCGATTTAGCGTCCCGACCGCTGCCGTGGTTTTCTAAAAAATAAGTAGATTAGTGCAGGCTATCAACAGTTTATATGAATATATGTTTGGCACTGCTTGGTTTATGGATATGTGCTTCACATAGTAATGAACCATTGCATTCTACCCGTTCAAAAAACATCAGTGACAAAGAGGTATATGATACCGCCTTTTTAATAAAAAGGTCAAAAGACACGATCTACAACGGAGTTGCTTATCACTTCTTTTACAATGTTTATATTGATACCAACCGGAATTCAAAAAACCACCAGTTACTTGGCGATTTTTCATTTACGCAGAACCAAAACATAGATGCATACAACGAGCGCATAAAAAAAAGAAAGATCGCCCTTAACAAAATACCAATAGATGATCTCCCGCGTGAATGGGTTCCTCTCTACCTGTACAAAAATAAATATTATGTATACAAGCCTTCGGATATGGGTAACCTCGGCAGGAGAATTCTGAGTGATTCGTTACTGATGTTCTGGTTCATGGATGGACCGATGCCTTATGTACTGCAGTCCGTTTCAAAAAAAGACAACGACACCTGGGAAATTCGCAGCAAAGACTATTTTGTAAGGATGGAAGGATTTATACGCCCGGAGATCCTGAACATACATATCATCGACCCGGAAAATAAAATAGCTATCTGGGAATATAAAAGCGAAACGGAAAAAGTGTTCAGCTATGAACTATATATCCCGAAAGAAAGCATTAAGAATTTTGATATGATCGTGAGCGAATCCGATTCAAAAATGCCGGAATTTGATTTTGACCAGCCTGATTTCAAAAAACTACTGAGGAAAAAAACGGGGAAATAACCCTTGTTTCAACGTACTAATACGCTACTCAATTTCGAATGCATTGAATATATTAGCGCACTGTTTGTAACCTGCCATCAAAATCTCAAATATGATCGCAGAAACCAAAGTTTGCCTTAGTTGCAACCACCACATCAACGGACGCGCAGATAAAAAATTCTGCAATAATTTTTGCCGCAACGCACATCACAACCAGTTGAACAGCGATGGCAATAATTATATCCGCAACATCAATCACGCCCTGCGCAGGAACCGGCGTGTACTTGAGGAACTATTGTTGCCCGCAAAACTTATCACGAAAACAACCAAACGCATCATGCAGAACAAAGGTTTTAGTTTTCACTACTATACCCATTGCTCTGCAAATAAAAAAGGTAACCGGTTTCATTTCTGCTATGAATATGGATATAGGGTTGTGGGGAAGGAGCAGGTGTTGATCGTAAGAAAAAAATGCGGGTAACTTTTGGAAAGTTTAAAACTTTCCAAAAGTTCTAACTAATAACTGATCTTAACTTTTACCACACCCGCTGCAAGCATATCGATCTTTTTGGCGGCAGCTTTTGTAAGGTCTATGATACGCCCGGCAACAAATGGGCCGCGGTCATTCACGCGCACTTTCACGGTTTTACCGTTTGCGAGATTTGTTACTTTTACTTTGGTACCAAAAGGAAGTTTCTTATGTGCCGCCGTGAGTTCTGATGAATGGTAGATCTCGCCGCTCGAGGTTTTTTTCCCGTTATAGGTTTCCGCATAGTAAGATGCCATTCCTGTTTCTGTGCCACTTTCCCCAGGTATCGCTTTGCGATGGCAGGAAGTTGAAAAGGCAATAAATATAATTGCAAACAGGAATGATCTTTTCGTCATACTACAAATCTATCCTGCTGCAAGTGCAGGAAGAAGCATTTATTTTCAACAAAAGGAGATTAATGTTAATAACAGATAATAGTTGCCACAGAAGATACAGATTACCACTGAAAAATCTCTATGCCAATCTGTGTCTTCTGTGGCAAAAAAAAACTATGCAAAAGGAGCTTTTACGATTTTAGCTTTCACCGGTGTATTTCGGATATCGATAAAGATCTCGTTGTCCAGCGAAGAATGGCCGGTAGCCACATACCCCAGTCCAACCGCTTTTCCTAATGAAGGCGCCTGTGTACCGCTGGTTACTTTACCGATCGTATTTCCTGATTCATCTTTGATAAGGTAATCATGACGTGGTATGCCGCGGTCTATCATTTCAAAACCCACCAGCCTGCGCGTAACGCCTTCTGCTTTTTGTTTTTGAAGGATGTCTTTAGCGGTAAACTCTTTGGTGAATTTGGTGATCCAGCCCAACCCGCCTTCAAGCGGAGAAGTAGTATCATCAATATCGTTCCCGTATAAACAATAACCCATTTCCAGGCGCAATGTATCCCTGGCGCCCAGGCCGATGGGCTTTAATCCCTGCGGGCCGCCTATTTCAAAAATAGCATCCCATATTTTTTCGGCGGCGCCGTCTTTGTCTTCAAAATAAATTTCGACGCCGCCCGATCCTGTGTACCCTGTTGCACTCACCACTACATTATCAACGCCGGCAAATTTGCCCTTGGTAAATGTGTAGTATTTAAGGTTCATGATATCCGTATCAACCAATGGCTGTAAAATTTTTGTTGCGTTTGGCCCCTGTATGGCAAGCAGGCAGGTTTTATCGCTGATATTATGCATCTCAACACCTTCTGTATTGAATTTGCTGATCCAGTTCCAGTCTTTCTCAATATTAGAAGCATTCACCACCAGCATGTATACTTTGTTTTTTTCAATGCAATACACGATCAGGTCATCCACGATACCGCCCTCTTCATTCGGCAGGCAACTATACTGCGCCTGTCCGTCAGATATTTTAGATGCATCGTTGGATGTAACGCGCTGGATCAGATCAAGTGCCTTTTCCCCTTTCAGCATGAATTCGCCCATATGGCTCACATCAAATATTCCGGCATTTTTACGAACCGCAGCATGTTCATCATTGATACCTGTATAACTGATCGGCATATTGTAACCGGCAAACTCAGCCATTTTTGCACCACGGGCGATATGCTTCTGTGTGAACGGGGTATTTTTCATTCGTTAGATTATTGTACCGGCAAAAATAGGTGAAGCATGAGTGCCGGAAAAATAAAAAACAGCAACTGCAGTTACTGTTTGATGCTATAAACGAATAGCAGATAAAGTTAAAAAAGAAAAGGTTGTTGTGTTACAAAACAGTTTTTACCGGTGTTGCAAACACGTCAAGGTCTCCGGGTTCAACTGTTTTGTCTTTTTGCAGGAAAGACCTGTTGTAATAAAGTGTGTCTTTGAAAATAAGAAGCGGGCCTTTAAATTCCTTTTTACGTATGCTGATCTTCGTGCCGTCAATTTTAACTGTAAAAAAACTGTTCGATGTTGACTCGTCATATAAGGTATCGCCTGCAATATGCTTACTCTCAATAACTGTAATTATTTTAGATCCCGTTGGACCGGCAAAAAAGTGAACCACTTCAGAAGGAACGTTTTTTTCCTGGATCTTTGTCCAGTTCACCTGGTGGCTGTTTTTTAAAGAACATGCGCTGATCGTCACGGTGAGAAAAGCAGCTAAAAACAAGGTTAATGGTTTTTGCATAAAAATTGTTTATTACTCTTCTGTCAATTTATGTTTGAGCTTTTCGCCAAGAGATTTGAGCCGGTGATATGCTGCCGGATCATTTTCCCTTCTGTCCATTCGTATAATTAATTTGCCGGGGTAGGCCTGTACATAAAAATTACTGCGGTCGTCTAAGACAATATCACCATCCATTCTTGCATTGGCAAATACATCGTGGGTATGTAATTCTTCATCGATGAATCTTTGTATGCGATAGGTTTTATTCCGTGCATACAATGCTCTTATCTCGTAGATCCTGCCGTTTTCTTTTACCCGGATGGAAACATTTCTTCCGTTTGTTACCCAATTCCAGCGGAATGCATGACTCACAAACCAAACAGTTCCGATAAAAAGCAGGGCAAGAACCAGTAATACTTTTCTCATAACGTTGTTTTTATGTGCCGGTTTTTAAGAAGTAAGGGAAGAACCCCATCCTGTGATCAAGACAGGGTTCTTGAAATCCCAACTTCAACCGAGTTTATAATACCATTTGCATAAATGCGATCCTTGAAACTTCTGCAGTTGGTGCATTGTCTTCCGCTTCATTTACTTTTTCTGCTGCTGTTGTTTTCTCTACATGCGGAGTAATGCTATAAGTTGTGGTTTTCTGGTAGCGATACTTTGTGGTATCCACCGGTTTTTCCAGTTCTTTTTTCAGGTCCTCCGCTTCTTTTTGTTTTTTATCGTACTCTTTTTTCAGCTCTTCTTTGCTCTTCTTGTATTTTTCTACGGCATCGTTCTGGTTTTCTTCTTCATCATTGTTATCTTTCTTAGGCTTGTTCACTCTTTCCAAACCCCCTACTGTCATAATATATTCAACATCTGAGTGCCAGTCTTCGTAGTTACTGCTCCATTCTTCATCAAAATCCCAATCGTTTCTGCCCGCACTGATGTGGAAGGAATTCAACCTGCGTGAAACAGCGCCTTTGATCACGATCTTTTTACCTACGGGGATCTGCATGATCACAGTAACGTGCTGGTTACGGAACCGGGTTCCTCTCTGAAGTGAGAATCCCCTGTCCAGATAGATCAAACTGTCTTGTTGTGAAAGACTGTAATGTATCTGCTGCACATTATGCAGGGCCGTTGTTTCATCGGGACCATTACTGTATTTGTTTGCAGTGATATGGTATAATGAGTCGTTACTCTTTACCAGGTGCAGGGCTACATTGTTCAGGAAAAGGCTGTCATCACTCATATTCATCACACCATCCATTTTAAACCAGCGGCCATATACTTTCACTTTGCTATCGGGAACATTCACGATCAGTTTGCCGGTAAGAGGTTGTGAGATGGTATATTCCTGTTTGTCTTTGGCTGCCGCATCAAAATTGCGTGCAATAGAAGCTGCGAGTATACCGCCGCTCACCAAACCAATCACCCATAATCCTGCGAATGTAAAACCGATGTATTTGTTACCTGATTTAACACCCATGATCCTGCGGATAATCCAGGTAATGAATGCTACTACCGGTACACCTAAGAACAATAGTAGTGTTAACCAAGCAAGCACATTCTGCCACATGCCTTCGAGGAAGAAATTCTTTAACGGGAACACACCGATACCTGCTACCATTGCTGCGATCAGCGCCACCAGTAAGGCGAAGGCGATCACACCTGCAACAAATAAGAAGAATGCTTTGAACATGATGCCGATGGCGCGTCCGATCCGGCTGCCGCCACTCCTGGCAACATAAGCCGCTTCGGCTCCGAATTGTTGTCCTTTCTGGCCAACGGTATGTCCGAATTCCTGTCCGAATTGTTGTGCTTTGTCTTTGAATTCACCGCCCCATTTCTCGGCACGTGATTTAAATCCTTCAAGGTCTTCCTGGATGGTGTTCTTGATCGTGTTAAGATCTACTTTCTCACCACGCATCTCTAATTTTTCTGAAGCGCTTTTGGCTTCAGGGATTACTGCCCATAAGATAGCATAGGCTACAAACAGTGTTCCGCCGAAAGATCCGAACATAATACTTGGGAAAGGATCGCCATCAAACCAGAATGCACTTCTGAAGATCGAGCTTACAATACCCGCAACTAAAGGAAGTGCGAATACCAGGCGCGGGATCCATACAGCAATATCAAAATAAGACGCGATACCGCTTGCCACACCTGCGATCACTTTTTCTTCCGGGTTACGGTATAAGCGTTTTGTAGAAGAAGTGTTATTGAGCGCCCTTGAAGGAAGGATGATCCATAACAATATATATAATAGTATACCTGTACCTGCGCCAAAGCTCATCAATGCGAATACCAATCTTACGATAGTTGGATCGATACGGAGATAGCTTGCCATTCCACCGCACACACCACCTAAGATCTTATCGTTCTCATCACGGTATAAACGGCCGCGGGGTTGTTCTGTTGTATAGGTGGTATAGTTTTGTCCACCGCTATTACCGCTGCTCGTTTTTTCGCTGCCTAATTGTGATTGCACTTTTCCTTCTTCGCCTTCGAAATCTTCGGGGCGGCCCATGCTGGCGATGATATGGTTCACTTCATCATCGGTGATGCAGGTGCTGCCTTTTTTCAGGCTCTCACCAAACAGTTCTGCGATACGGCCCTCGATGTCGTTAATGATCTCGTCACGTCCCTCCTCATCAGCAAAGAACCTGCGCAAACTTTCCACATACTGTTTCAGCATGTCGTAGGCAGACTCCTCAATGGGGATCACCCTGCCTTGAAAGTTTATATTAATTACCTTTTTCATGTCAGTTCAATTTTATGGTTGGTTAAGGTTGGGATTGGTTTTCATCGGATACTGCGGTTTCCACCGGTTGCGTAAGCGCGTGAACTGCATCGGCAAGTTCCTGCCAGGTTCTTTCGAGTTCACCGTAGAATTCGAGGCCTTTGTCTGTCATAACAAAATACTTACGTGGCGGGCCGCTGTTTCTTTCCACCCAACGGTAGGTAAGCAATCCTGCATTTTTTAATCGGGTAAGCAATGGATAGAGTGTGCCCTCCAGAATATGGAGGTTGGCTGATTTCATCCGCTCTACCAGGTCACTCGGGTAAACCTCGCCCTGGCGTATGATGGACAAAATGCAAAACTCCAATACACCCTTTCGCATCTGACTTTGTGTGTTCTGAATATCCATAACCGGAGTTTTTTGTCCCCGCTTAAAGCGGGGCACGTGTGATTGAATGAATGCTGTTCTGTTAGAAGGTTTCGGCCTAAGCGTAATGCCTTCTGGCTATCCTGTTTCTACGTGTGCGCTCCAGGTTCCATAAATCTACCACGCCGAAAGCGTTTTTCTGATTGATGTGGGGGGCGTTGGTGGCTACAGTTTCTTTTACTTCGTTTACCAGGTTTTTAAGTTCGTCTTTTCCCAGGTTGACTAAGAAGTTTGTGTTTTGCGTTTTCATGATCTTTTTATTAAAATGTGTTGAATATTGTTTTTAAAGGTTGGTTGAGGTTTTGTGCTCTTCATCTCCTTTGACAACACAAAGATGGGACATTATTTGGTACTATGCAACACCGAGTACCATGTTTTTTTCAGTAATAGGTAGAGGACTGTAACTGGCTTAATATAAAATATTGATTATCAATAATTTATATTCTTTTTAAATTTTTACAAAATGCTAAGCGGTAAATTTTGCGTGGTAAACGGCGGCGACCGGTAAAATGGTCTTTTAGAACTTCAGGTTGGTCAATTATATAGTAGTTCCCTGAAGTTTAGGCGATTTTCAGACAGTTGCCAATTTCTTCATTGCATTTCTGTTTCTGGTATTTTTCATTTTCGAGCTGCCTGGTTGCAAATCATATGGCCGGTTAAACGCTTCCTGGCTCATCTTAAATCTATCGGCAAGAATGCGGATGGTTTCTTTAGATAAGCCCTTCTTATAATTAAGTATATCAGAAACCAGGCCTTCACTTACATGCAGGAGTTTGGCAAGGTCTACTGCTTTCATCTTATGATCTTTCAATAATGATTTTAAAAGCATAACCGGATCGGCCAGTTTGAATGTATTATGCTGCTCGTCATATTTTTCAATTAACAAAGTAAGAAGGGCAATTTCTTCTTTAGCGGATTTTGTTTTTGGCGAAGTGAATGCAAGTTCTTCCAATGCCTTACAATATTTATCATACTGTCTGTCAGAAGTAATCACTTTATATTTTAATGTTTCCATAATCTCCGATTTAATAAACTATTATGACTGCTCCTCTTTTCTATCCTTCCCTATCAACGCTTCAATAAACGAAGACACCAAACTCACCACAAGGCTAAAAATCAATGCAGTGAACCAGCCGTCTACTGAAAAGCCACTAACAAGATCTGCGGCCCACATCACAATCAAAATATTTATTACAAGAAGGAAGAGGCCAAGTGTAACAATAGTAATAGGTATAGTGAGAATGATCAAAATCGGTTTGATAAAACTATTCAGCAGCCCGAGTACTAGTGCCACGATCAATGCTGTGAGGGTTCCATCAACATGCACGCCTTTTAAAATATAGGC
>JAQBNJ010000158.1 GCA_028288645.1 Sediminibacterium sp. | reverse complement strand
CCCATCCTGTAAAATGCTTTTGCATTTTTAGGATCACGCGCAATGGCCTCCTGGTAAGCTTTTACAGCTTCACCGCCATTTTCGCCACCCATTTTCAGGTAGTTGATACCCATGTTGATCATGATATCCGGATTGGTTAAATCTATAGCTGCGGCCTGTTTCAGCTTATCTATAATATAGGCATGATCACCTGTACCGCTTGGCACATTTGCACCGGCACGGCCGATCGCGTTCAATATATCCGGGTTAGGTTTGCCTTTGTTCTTGCCTTTTGTTTCGGTGGTAGCGGTAATAGCCTGTTCGAATTTCTGTTTCACAGAATTCATGTCTTCATTTTCAAGCATTCCTATATGGCCCATTCCTACCAGTAACCAGGCGTCACTGCCTGCATCCAGTAATCCTTTCTGGTAAAGCGCTTTAACAGATTGTACCTGTTCTTTGGTAGGTGCATCGCCATCTGTGGCAAGCATCGCCTGTCCTAACCAATAAATAGCCTGTGGATCTTTCGGGTTGGCATCATACACTTTTTGAAATGCTTCTTTGGCACTCTTGTTCTTTTCATAATTCAGGAATTTGATCCCAGCCGGTATCTGGGCCATCAAAAACTGTACAGCGAGCATTGCTGTTAACATCAGAGAAACGGTCTTCTTCATTTTTCAGTTTTTATAATTATAGTGTCAATCTGCATTTTTATTTTTCTCTTATCTCTCCTTTCCTGGTATTGAACCCCATTTTAGCAGGAACCAGAAACGATCTCCGGAAAATCAGCTGTCCTCTTTCCAGGCTCATGAAGTTCATAAAGCCTGTTCCGACGCCGGCAGAATTTTCTTTGAGTATATAATACAATGGCCGTGCCAATGGGTATTCTCCGTATGCCAGCGATGCCTGCGAAGGCTTGGCGTACAGTTCTTTCTCTTCACATTTAACACATTCGATCAAAGCGGTGCGTATCTTTTTAAGGTACGCCTGCTGTTTAAGGTCATAGCTATCCCCTATCCAGCTTAAGCCGATAAAACCGATCAGGTCAGGATTATTGGATACAACATCAAGAACTTTCTCACTTCCTTCCGCAGCTACTACATTACTGCCAAGCGGGGTGCCCCGCAATATACTATCCTGTAGGTAACGAACAGTGCTGGTTGCATTCTTTCCATCCATTACTGCTGTTATTTTATTTTTTCCGCTAAGAATATCTTTCAACTGTGCAATGGTAAACACGCTGTCTTTCGATTGCCTGTTCACGATCACCACTACAGCATCATACGCCAATATACCATAGGTAGGTTTGAATCCAAGATTATTTTTGTATTGATCCTCTTCCTTCTCATTTAACCCTTTGGCTACGATGATCATGCGCGTACTATCAGACTGCAGATCCCGTAAACAGGCTGCTTCGGATTTATAAGAAACATGGATCGTTGTATTTGGAAAAGAGGCATGATGAACACTTAACTGCTCTTCGATCACCGGCTTAAAACTTTCGTCTACGCTGATATTGATCGTACCTTTTGAAGAGGTTTCACGGTCATCCTCTTTTTTACCTGTCCCGCAAGAAACAAAGAACATCACTACCACCAGTAAGCTGCTGTATAACACTCTCATTCTCATCTTAATAGTTGCGCTTAATGCCCCGGTATAAACGAAAGCCACCATACAACACACAAAGACCGCCAAAGAAATACCTGAAAAAGTCATTTTCTTTATCCAGCAATTGTTCAATATTCAATTGCTTTGCAAACAACAGTAACACTGCCATTCCCAGTATTAATAAAGAGATGGTGATGTCGTAAGACATCCGCATCAGGTTATAACTTTTCTTCTGTTTTACTCTGAAATCGTTTTCCATGTTGAAACATCCATTAAACAGGGATGGGCAATTTAGTTAATAATTTTATTTGTGTCCAATAATTGTGACAGGCAATTTGAAACAATTCAACGGATCACTTTACGATGAGATGCCCAACAGCGTGATTTCCATAAATAACCGTGCCAATGCTAATGGATGTTAGCAAGCGTTTAACATGTTTGTAAACGTTTGCAGGCGAAATAATAATGGTTACCGATCAGTATCTTTGCCGCATGAAAATATTGATGGTATGCCTGGGTAATATCTGCAGGAGTCCATTGGCGGAAGGAATATTACAACATAAAGTAAACGAAGCAGGGCTGGATTGGGTGATAGATAGTGCGGGCACCGGCGGCTACCATATTGGTGAGCAACCGCATAAGCTCTCGCAAAAAGTAGCCCTGCATAATGGAGTTGATATCTGTAACCAAAAATGCCGGCAATTCACGAAAGAGGATATAAAGATGTTCGACAGGATCTTTGTGATGGACCTTGACAACCTGAACGAGGTTAAAAGGATCACTAAAGATGCCTGGAACGAAAAGAAAGTGAGCCTGATATTGAACGAGTTGTATCCCGGAAAGAACAGAGAAGTACCTGATCCCTGGTACGGCACGGAGAAAGATTATCATATCGTATTTGAGATGCTTGAGAAAGCTTGTGATAAGATCATAGAGAACTACAGATAAAAACGTTTGGGGTTTGTGGTTTGGGGTTTGGGGTTGAGGCCCAAATTCCAAACCACAAACTACAACCACAAACCCAACAAATGAGCAAACCTAGCTTACCACAAGGAACCAGAGATTTTAGCGCCGCAACGGTACGCAAACGCAATTATATTTTTCAAACGATCCGTTCTGTATTTGAACTGTATGGCTTTCAACCGCTGGAAACGCCGGCGATGGAGAACTTAGATACGCTGATGGGCAAGTATGGAGAAGAAGGTGATAAATTGATCTTCAAGATCCTGAACAATGGCCTGGACAATGCCGATAAACAAAGCCAGGTAAAAGAAGATTTTAAAAAAGTATTATCGGGTAAGAATACAAAAGGCATAACCGAAAGGGCTTTGCGTTATGACCTCACCATTCCTTTTGCGCGGTATGTGGCGATGAATTACGGACAGCTAACACTTCCTTTCAAACGCTACCAGGTTCAACCCGTATGGCGGGCGGACCGGCCGCAGAAAGGTCGTTACCGTGAATTTTACCAATGCGATGCAGATGTGGTAGGAAGCAAAAGTTTATTGAATGAAGTTGAACTCGCAGGTATATACAGCGAAGTGTTCAGGCAATTGGATGTGCCGGTAGAGATACATATCAACAGCCGGAAAATTTTGGCAGCGCTTGCAGAACTCAGTGGTGGTGCGGATAAAATGACGGATATCACTATCGCGATTGATAAGTTAGATAAGATCGGACTGGAAAAAGTGAAAACAGAATTATCAGGAAAGGGATTAACAGAAGCGCAGATCGGCACCATTGAAAAATATCTTTCCATTGAAGGAACAAATGCGGAAAAGATAACTGCGCTAAAAACATTGATCGGCAATAACGAAACAGGTTTAAAAGGAATGGAAGAGATCGAATATATACTCAACTATCAAACCAACAATCCACAGCTCATAACCGACTTTACACTTGCAAGAGGCCTGAACTATTACACTGGTATCATCTTCGAAGTAAAAGCGATCGGCGTGCAAATGGGCAGCATCGGCGGCGGCGGGCGTTATGATGACCTGACTGGTTTGTTTGGCGTACCGGATGTTCCCGGTGTAGGTATCAGTTTTGGCGTTGACAGGATCTATGATGTGATGGAAGAACTGAAACTATTTCCTGACGAAGTACAAGCGGGAACACAGGTACTATTCTTTAATCTCGGAGAAGCCGAAAGTAAAACGGCTTTTGGACTGATGCAACAGCTAAGAAGCAAAGGGATCAGTTCTGAACTTTTTCACGAGCAGACAAAGTTTGACAAGCAATTCAAATATGCTGATAAAAAACATATCCCATACGTGGTCATTCTTGGCAGTGAAGAGTTGGCGGCCGGAACCTGCGTGGTGAAAGATCTGAGGAAAAGTGAGCAACAGACTGTTGAACAAAAATACCTCCCGGACTTTTCATTTTGATCCCGCATGTGCGGGAGGGAGATTTTGGAATTTCAAAACAATTCCAAAATTTCCCAATTCCAAA
>JAQBNJ010000154.1 GCA_028288645.1 Sediminibacterium sp. | reverse complement strand
TGTTCACCAGTTCCTCCACCACTTTCCGGAACATGAGATTCAAACGCTGTTCAACCCTGAAGCCTACACGGAACTCTACACGTATAATATCATTCGGAATGATGTGTTCAACTGAATATTCACAGGTATAGGGATCATCCAACACATCTACGTGTACGAACCAATAAATATCCGCGCGTTTTGGTTTTTTATTGAGAATGGAATAAATGATCTTATGTTCAATTTCCTTTGGATTATTTGCGCTTGTCATATAGACAAGATGCGTTGCATATTTAGGGATCGTCCTGTCATTGCTTAACTCCTGTATCATCGGGATATAATGTTCCATCCGCACAAACTCAACATACCGGTTCTTGATCTTGCGGCTGCGGAACCATACATACATCACCGCAAATAATCCGCCACCCACGATCAATGTTACATAACCGCCATGCAGGAATTTTTCAAGATTGGCTATCAGGAATGCAATTTCAATTGATAAATAAACGACAAGGTATAAATAGATCCATGCTTTATTAACCCGCCGGCTGACAAGGAAATTGGCAAATAATATGGAAGTGCTGATCATGCACATCGTGATCGCCAATCCATACGCCGCACCCATATTGGATGATTTCTGGAAATACAATACAATGCCCACGCAACCGATATATAATAGCAGACTGATGCCCGGAATGTATAACTGCCCTTTTTCTTCTGTAGGATAATTGATCTTCATTTTTGGCCATAGGTTCAAACGCATGGCTTCACTGATCAGGGTGAATGAACCCGAGATCAATGCCTGGCTTGCAATAACCGCGGCAACGGTGGCAATAATAACACCCGGTAAGATGAACCATGTAGGCATGATACCGATAAAAGGATTAAAACCACCTTCGATCACGCTCTTAGCAATGGTTTCGCCTGGGTGATTGGCCAATAGCCAGGCGCCCTGGCCAAGATAATTCAGGATCAGGCATGTTTTTACAAATATCCAGGAGACGCGGATATTACCGCGCCCGCAATGCCCGAGATCGCTATACAATGCTTCGGCCCCTGTTGTACAGAGAAAGACCGCACCCAATAACCAGAAACCTTTCGGATACCGGGTAAGCAATTCTATCGCGTAGTGCGGGCTCAAGGCTTTAAAGATCCCTACATCATCCAATAAATGTGAACAGCCTAAAACAGCAAGCATCGTAAACCAGATACCCATGATAGGGCCAAACATTTTGCCGATAGATGCCGTACCAAATTGTTGCATAAAGAAAAGGACCGTTATAATTCCGATCACGATCGTTACAATGGTGCTTTGTTTAATATGCTCGAAAGCATCTAATTGTTTTAATCCCTCAATGGCAGAAGTAACGGTAATGGGTGGAGTGATAATACCATCGGCAAGCAAAGCGGCGCCTCCCAACATGGCCGGTACCACCAGCCATTTGCGGCGGCGGCGGACAAGCGCATACAAACTGAATATGCCACCTTCGCCTTTGTTATCGGCCTTCAGGGTAAGTACCACATATTTTACCGTGGTCTGGAGGGTAAGTGTCCATATGATACAGGATAGTGAACCAAGGATCAACTCTTCGGTAATGGCCCGGTCCGTAATGATTTCGTTTAAAACATATAGGGGGGAAGTACCGATGTCGCCAAAAATGATTCCCAACGCGATCACCAGGCCGGCAGCGGAAACCTTGTTAATATTCTTGCTCACACAAAGAGGGTTAGTACGATTAATGCTGGAATTATCTAACAAATGTAGAGGTAAAATCAATCCGCTGGAAAATTAAGCTGTGAGCTGTGAGCTATGAGCTGTGAGCCTGGCACTGCTGGCCCGGTGGTAGTATTTATTAAATATCACCAATTTGCCGAAACGCAAAATCGGCTAACTAGCCGCGCTCACAGCTCATAGCTCATAGCTTGCAGCTTTTTTTACCTTTAATTTACACATCCATAAGCCCTACAAACCTTACTTTTGAAATATTAAATACAGACCAGGAATGAAAAAGCCGGTTACCCTGATAATTGCGTGTTTGCTGCTTACCTGCCTGGCAGGTTCTGCCCAGCGGATCACCTATTCTGAGCCTGATAAAGACGATGCCCGTACCCTTAATTTCGAGATCGTGGGTAAACTCAACGGGAACGTGATGGTGTACAAAAACTACCGCGACCTGCATTTTATGGTTACCTATAATAGCGAGATGCAGCTGGTTGATAAAGTAAAACTCAATTTCCTTGATTACCGCGTACTCAACAGCGAGTTTGTGCAATACCCGGATTTTGTATACATGATCTACCAGTACCAGAAAAGAAGCATCATGTATTGCATGGCCGTTAAACTCGATGCCGGCGGCAAAAAAATTGGTGAGCCGGTTGAGCTCGATTCAACAGACAATATCAATTACTCGGCAAACAACAAGATCTATTCTGTGATCAACAGCGAGGATAAACAGAAACTGATGATCTTTAAGATCAATACAAAGAATGATAAAGCGCATGTACTTACTACCTGCCTGTTCGATAAAGAATTAAAACTGATCAAAAAATCACGGCTCAGTATTAATATGCCGCAGCGCAATGATTTTCTTTCTGAATTCTCCCTCGATAACGATGGCGACCTGGTTTGCGTTCGCGCTTCAGGAACCGCTTCGAACGATAACATCAATAAGATAAGCCTGCTGACCAAACAGGCCATGCGTGACAGCTATA
Source organism: Sediminibacterium sp. (assembly GCA_028288645.1). Classification (GTDB taxonomy): domain Bacteria; phylum Bacteroidota; class Bacteroidia; order Chitinophagales; family Chitinophagaceae; genus Sediminibacterium. The sequence goes on along the minus strand of JAQBNJ010000154.1, from coordinate 270 downwards.
CGCTCACCGATCTGAAAGTGGCCAATATTTTTTTAGATGATGTCCGCATCAAGGTAGATAATGTGAACAAACATTATGTGCTTACCTCTTTCCTCAGCAAGGCCAAGCGTGGCAATATTGAAGGATTGTATTATGTGCTCTGGGATAAAGCACAGAACAAGGAATTACTCAACGCCACCACCATGTTCACCGATGAATTCCGTGAAGATGCAAGGGGTGAAGGAAATATGAAGACCGCGTTCAATGATTACTTTTTAAAGAATATTATTT
>JAQBNJ010000125.1 GCA_028288645.1 Sediminibacterium sp. | reverse complement strand
GTTACAATTTTGACGTATTCTTTTTGACTTTCAATAAACAGGATCTCTGAAAAAAGAATTTTTACTTTTTTGAGTTGAATACTAACCAACAAGTAATCTTTCGGGTTTTCGATAGAGGCCGGTAAAGGATGTGCATTTTTTTCTACCTTATTAACAGCTGTCAGGAAACGTTCAAACGCGAACGGCTTCAGAAGATAGTCGACCACGTTTAATTCATATCCTTCTACTGCATATTCATGGTAAGCTGTTGTAATGATCACTGCAGGTGGGTTTGACAATGTTCTGAGAAAGGTCACACCTTTTATTTGTGGAAGATGAATATCCAAAAACATAAGGTCAGCGTTATTACTTCTAAGATGATCCATCGCATAGATAGCATCTTCAAATGAACCCTGTAATTCAAGAAAGGGAACCCGGGAAATATAATCTTCCAGTATTTTTCTCGCCAGCGGCTCATCTTCGACAACGATACATTTTATTTTAGACATGGCTTGAAAGATTGATTTGTAAAACAGCAGTGAAAATGGAATCTTTCTGTTCGGTAAATAAATCAAATTCTTTGTAAAGAAGGTTAAGCCTTCGCCTGAGGTTGGAAAGGCCAATATTTCCAGTGGTTTTGGGGCGATCTGCAATAAGATCACTGGAGTTTTTTACAGCAAAGTACAATTGGTGATTTTGCAGCGTAAGCATAACGTGAACAAAGCGTTTGCCCCTTGACTCGGAAATACCATGTTTGAATGAATTTTCTACAAGAGGTATAAGTAACAGCGGAGGTATCATTTCTGATGGATCCTCTATATCATAATTGACGCCAATAGTTACGTTCTCATTATAGCGTAGTTTTTCCAGGTCTATATAATCATTAATGATCTTCACTTCCTTGTCAACAGCAATGAACTCGCTGCTGGTTTCATAAAGCATGTAACGAAGGAGTTTTGACAATTGCAGTATAGATTCGGATACAAGTTGCGGTTCATACTGCGATAGGGAATAAATGTTGTTTAAGGTATTGAATAGAAAATGCGGGTTGATCTGGGCCTTTAAGAAGACTAATTCCGCCTGCTTTTTTTCCAACTGAGCCTGTTGCCCCTCGAATTTTAATTGCGCGTAGTCGAAAAACAGTTTGCATACTGCGAATACAAGAAATGATCCCGGAATAAAACGAACAGCATCCCAGAATACCGCAACCGCGTCAGGGAGATTCCGGAAGGAATGATAGATACCCATGAGGAATCCAAAGCTGCGCCAGCCGTATAAGCCAATCGCTAATACGGCCAGGTGGACGATAATGCTTGTCATTAAAGCAATAACGCGGTTAGTTATTCTTGAAGTGACAAAGGGTAATATGAACTCGAAGTACATCAAGTTCATTCCGACAACATAAATGACCTGCCAAAAATTATTAAGAAGGCTGACCGCAAATTTTCCGGGGTTTGATTCCAGATCGTCGTACATCCAATGAACCAGGAATCCAACGGTAATGGTTACATATAAAATTATCCGATCTTTTTTGAAGCGACCTGCCATACGCGAGTTTATTGGATGAAAGATATCAATAATCACTGGTTGTTGACATTCTTTGCATTGACCGCTCACCGTAGTTCGTTGACATCGTACAGTAGTCCATTGACTACCACTTTTTCACAAATCAGAAAGCCATATTCTTGTTCGGTGAGACAATCTTTCCTCCTGGCTATCGGGATGAAGAGATAAAATTCGCCAATCTGTTCAAACAATAAAAGTTAAAGACGTATGGATACGACCCTCAATTCAAACAGCAAAACCGCCCGGCTGGCCGCGTCATTTTTTTTCTTTGTAGGTATGCCCTTGTCACTCTGGGGCCAGGCCTACGTGCTGTCTAAGATCTTTGTGCGCCAGGATCCTGTAACGACGGCTAACAATTTGCTTTCTAATGAACTCATATTCCGACTCTCGATTTTTTGTCACCTCGCGGATACCATATTTTTTGTCCTGATGATACTGATGTTCCATCGTCTCTTCAGGCCGGTGGATAAGCATTTGTCGCGGCTTATGCTGGTTTCGGCAATAGTCCAGCTTTCTGCTGTCTTTATGCTGGAAGTTTTCAACTTCACAGCCCTGATGGTTCTAAAAACTGAGACACGTGTGACTTTCGGTATCGTCCAGCAACAGGAGGTTGCCTATTTCCTTTTGCGTATGCACGCGTATGGAGCAGGAATCGGCATGGGAAAGCTCTTCATAGGACTGTGCTTCATTCCTTTTGGGATGCTGGTTTTCCGATCCGGCTTTGCGCCACGGATCATTGGGGTTCTTCTGATTATTGGCGGAGTGGGTTATGTTGCAGATTTCAGCACCGCTGTTCTCTTGCAACGCGCTGACTATTTGATGTTGAGATCGTTCCTGAAGTACACTACCCTGGCATATATCCTCTCCTTGTTATGGTTCCTGGTGAAGGGCGTGCGTGAATCAGAATCAATCAACCGTTATAATAACTAAGAATAAAATATTACCAAACGTAAAAACAATAATACCATGAGAACAGGATTGGTCAATTTCGGAATCTAACCAGGATAGGCGGGATATTGTATTTAGCTTTAACTGTATGCGGCATCTACGCTGAACTTTTTGTATTGTCTAAATTAGTAGTGGGAAATGACCCGGCTGCAACAGCAAGTAATATTTTATCTCATGAAGCATTGTACCGCTCAGGTATCATTGCCCACATAATAACCCTTGTTTGTTCACTGATGTTAATAGGAATTTTATTCAGGATCTTCAAATCAACTTCGGAATACCTGGCTATCTCGATGGCGATTTTCAATATCGTTGCTGTGAGCATTGAGGGCGTAAGCCTTTTCTATGAATTCGAAACGATCTCGATTTTAAAAAGTAAGGCATTAGCCAGTGTGTTTTCACCGGACCAAATTAACGCGCTGGCTTATCTGCCTTTAAAAATGCAAACGCCCGGCTATGATCTTGCATTACTGTTTTTTGGTGTTGTTTGCTGTTTGATCTCCATCTTAATAGTAAAGTCAAAACTCTTTCCGCGCTGGATAGGCGTACTCATGTTTTTGGCTGGCCTGTGTTATTTAACCAACAGCCTTGTATCTTTTGTATCACCCGTATTTAGAAATTATTT
>JAQBNJ010000124.1 GCA_028288645.1 Sediminibacterium sp. | reverse complement strand
ACCGATGCGGCTACCCGCTTTGAAAAAGGTGTAGATATTTCCAACACGGTAAATGTGTTGAAACGTGCGGCATTGATGATCAAGGAAATTGCAGGTGGAGAGATCGCGAGCGAGATAGTGGATGTATATCCTGATCCCAAACCAAAAACAGAGGTAGCGCTGAAAAATCATTACCTCAAAAAACTAAGCGGGAAGAATTATCATTCTGATGCGATCAAGAGAATACTCACCAGTCTCGGTTTCGAGATCGTTCGCGAAGGGCAGGATGAAATTCGTGTGGCCGTTCCATACAGCAAACCCGATATCACGATCCCGGCCGATATTGTTGAAGAAATTTTGCGGATAGATGGTTTGGATAATATCGAGATCCCGCAAACCATCACGATCAGCCCGTCTGTTGAATCTTTACGCGTGAAAGAATCGCTGCGCGATAAGATCGCGAATTATTTAGTAGGACAGGGTTTTGTAGAGATCCTCACCAATTCCATTACCAACAGCAAATATTTTGATGAAGCGGTATTGGAAACAACCGTGAAAATGATCAAGAACCTGAGCGAAGAATTGAATGTGCTTCGCCCATCGATGGTGGAAACAGGGCTTGAATCCATTTCCTATAATATCAACCGAAGAAATACCAACCTGCAGTTCTTTGAATTCGGAAAAACTTATTTAACCACTGGCGTAGGAGAATATATTGAAGACGAACACCTGTGTTTATACATTACCGGCGCCAACCATGAAGATAGCTGGCGTGAAAAAAACAAGCAGCAGGATTTTTACCGGTTGAAGGGTTTATCAATCGCTGTACTGGAACTCTGTGGATTGAACACCACCGGTTTTGAAAATGCGGAAGAAGATGGCTCATCACTGAATATCCTCCACGGTAAACGCAGGCTGGGTAAACTGGTTGATGTGGACCAGAAAAAACTGCAACAGTTCGATATCAAACAACCGGTATATGTGCTGGATCTCAATTTCGCCCAACTGGAAGAAGCGGTAACCCAAAACAAGATCCGTTACAAAGAGGTGAATAAATTCCCCGTGATGCAACGCGACCTGGCAATGGTCGTAAACCGTGCCACCACTTATGAGTCGATCGAACAAACGGTGAAAAAAGTAAAGCTCCCCAAGCTCAGAGACATGCGCCTGTTCGATGTGTTTGAAAGCGAAAAATTAGGCGCCGGTAAAAAATCGATGGCCATCAGTTTTCTCTTTGCCGATGATGAAAAAACATTGACGGATAAAGAGGTGGATGGCATGGTATCAAAATTGATACAGGGGTTTGAGAGTGACTTAGCTGCGGAGATCCGCAAGTAAATTACACGAATTGGAAAACACGAATTACACGAATTTATGAACACGAATTAGAAAACACGAATTACACGAATTGGCACGAATTGATCTCCGATATTTTGATCAGGCTTATATTTTCGGACACCATTCGTGCCAATTCGTGTAATTCGTGTTTTCTAATTCGTGTTTTTTTAATTCGTGTTATTGATTCGTATTATCTTTAATACAATGGTTGACCTTGACCTACAAATAAAAAACATCCAGGATAAGCTTCAGCAACTGCTGAAGCAACAGGCTTTGCTGCAAAAGGAAAACCAGAAACTCAAAAAGGACCTCGAAAAAGCGATGCTGGACAATGGGGAGAAGGAACAATCGCTCCAGGCCATCCGGCAGCAGGTGGATGTGATAAAAATGGGATCCGGAAATTTGAATGATGCTGAAAAAACTGCTTTGGGCAAACGCATCGATGGTTATCTCAAAGAGATCGATAAATGCCTGGCGCTGTTAAACACTTAATTACCATGTCAGAACTCATACCCGTAAATATCCTGATCGCCGACCGCAGCTACCGCCTTAAAATAGAAGCGGCCGATGAAGAAATGGTCAGAAAGACCTCGGCGCTCATCAATGATAAAATAGCCGAGTTCAAAAACCTCTTTGCCGGAAAGGATATGCAGGACTATGTTTCCATGGTACTTCTCTGGTTCGCCACGGAACAGAACCAATCCGGTATCGACCACGTAAAATGGGACGAAGCGGCCGCCAAACTCGCATCCCTGGAGAAAATGGTTGATAAAGCGCTTGCTGAAAGTCAATCTTAGCTAACGATCATCATCCTGTCTCCATCATTCAAAATGTTTTTTTTATAATACGGGCAACGATGTGGCTGGTAGCTGTATCAAGCAAACGATATTTTATTGGCCTGATAGAGCCGGTAAGTATTGCGCCCTGCTATGAGATCCTACCTGCTGATCACTTTAAAAAACATGATCAGGATTTCGTTTTATTGGGTATTCAGGTGTTATGAAAATTTTTTCAAAAACAAGATACCTGTCTACGACCTGCAAACGATTTCCGTGATCCGCCGATTGCCTAAGGATGCGGTATGCATAGATATTGGCGTGAATGAAGGGCAGCTATTCAACTCAATGGTAAAATATTGCCCGCAGGGAACTTTGTATGGGTTTGAACCCATACCCCATTTATATAAATACCTGAAAACGCGCTATGCCTCAGCAAGGATCCATTTGTTTCCAATGGTATTATCGGATATCGAAGAAGAGGTTTGTTTTTATTATTTCCCCAGGCGCACAGGTGTAAGCGGCCTTTCAAGAAGATGGGCCTTGTTCAGCGAAATAAGAGCGGAGGAACTGAGTTTGAAAACAACTTCTTTAGATAAAGTACTTGATCTTTCACGGATCGACCTGATCAAAATTGATGTGGAAGGAGCCGAACTACGTGTATTGAAAGGCGCTAAACGAAATATCCTGCGCTGTAAACCGTTGATCGTTTTTGAATGTGGTTACGGAGGAATTGATTATTTCAAGGGAACGCCCGAGCAGGTATTTTCTTTTTTCGAGGAGATCGGGTATGGCATCTCCCTGTTAAAATACCATCTCTCGGACCTGTTGCCCCTCGACAGGCATAGCTTTGTGTACCTGTTTAAACACAGGTATGAGTATCAGTTCATCGCTTATCCTTTCCCTCGTGAAAATGGTTGACAAGGCATTGGCCGAAAGCCAGTCCTGATATCCAGTATCAAGGATCAAGCATCAAAGATCAAGCATCCAGTACCCAGAATCCAGCATCCGCTACCCAGCGTCTTACAGACTGCAAACTTCCTACCTTAATCTTCCCACTTATTAATTATCTTCGTTCGCTATCATTTACTTATACAGGAAAATGAGATGTGAACAACGTTATATGAATTTAAAAACTTGCCAAAATCATGGATCAAAACGTATTGTATATCATAATTGGTGTAGGTGCATTAATTGTGGGGCTTATAGCGGGTAGGCTTTTTTTCGCTAAAAACACAAAAAAACAGGTAGAAGAAGCAGAGCAACAGGCGCAAAACATTCTGAAAGAAGCCGAACTCAGGGCAGAAACGATCAGAAAAGAGAAACAGCTGGAAGCCAAAGAGAAGTTTGTACAGTTGAAATCTGAATATGAGCGTGATGTAAATGAGCGTAACCGTAAGCTGGGTGAATTAGAGAACCGCGCCAAGCAGAAAGACATCACCATTAACCAGAAGGAAACAGGGCTTGATAAGCAGATCAAAGAAAATGAAGCCATCAAGGAGAACCTGAACCGTCAGATAGAAGTGGTGAACCTGAAACGCACCGAACTGGAAAAACACCAGGAAGAGCATATCCGCAGGCTGGAAAAAATTGCCGGCCTCAGTGCAGAAGAAGCCAAGGCACAACTGGTAGAAAGCCTGAAAGCCGAAGCGCATTCCCAGGCACTCACCCTCCAGCAGGAGATCATTGAAGATGCGAAACTGAAGGCCAATAAAGAGGCCCGTAAGATCGTGATCCAATCTATCCAGCGTACCGCTGCAGAAGTTACCATCGAAAATACCGTTACCGTATTCAACCTCGAGTCAGACGAGATCAAAGGACAGATCATCGGCCGTGAAGGACGTAATATCCGCGCCATTGAAGCTGCAACCGGTGTTGACCTGATCGTAGATGATACACCGGAAGCGATCATTCTTTCCTCATTCGATCCGTTGAGAAGGGAGATCGCGCGTTTAAGTTTACAAAGACTGGTTTCTGATGGCCGTATCCACCCAGCACGTATCGAGGAAGTGGTAGAAAAAACACGCCGACAGTTAGAAGAACAAATCATAGAGATAGGAGAAAGGACCGTAATAGAAATGGGCATTCATGGCCTGCACAAAGAATTGGTAAGGATCGTAGGTAAGATGCGTTTCCGCTCTTCGTACGGCCAGAACCTTTTGATGCACAGCCGCGAAACTGCCAACCTCTGCGCTATCATGGCTGCAGAATTGGGTATGAACCCTAAATTGGCCAAACGTGCCGGACTCTTACACGATATCGGTAAAGTGCCGGATGAAGAAACCGAACTGACCCACGCCCTTTTAGGCGCCAAATTAGCTGAGAAATACGGTGAGAACCCGGCCGTAGTGAACGCCATCGGCGCCCACCACGATGAAATGGAGATGCAATACGTGATCTCCCCGATCATCCAGGCCTGCGATGCCATCAGCGGCGCAAGACCCGGTGCCCGTCGCGAGATCATGCAACAATACCTCCAGCGCATCAAGGACCTCGAGAACCTCGCGATGAATTATACGGGTGTTGAGAAGGCTTATGCCATCCAGGCTGGCCGCGAACTCAGGGTAATTGTTGAGGCAGATAAGGTTACAGACGTAGACAGCGACAAACTCAGCTTCGAAATAGCGCAAAAGATACAGACCGAGATGACGTATCCGGGGCAGATCAAGGTGACGGTGATCAGGGAGAAGAGGGCGATTAATATAGCTCGATAAGCTGTGAGCTTTGAGCCGCGAGCCGTGAGCTTGGCCCTGTGAGCTTTGGAGTATTAATTACACGTATTAGCCTATTGGCCTGAAAGACAGATTGATGATTTTGTTGAATAATTTGGTTCAACAAAATCATTGATCAATGAAAAATTTTAAGGGGCTGAAGGTTTGGCAAAAGGGTTTTGATATTGCCGTTGCATCTTTTAAACTGACTGAATCATTTCCTACACAGGAAAGATTTGGTCTGAGTTCACAAATTACCCGCGCCGCGGTATCAATACCTTCCAACATAGCAGAAGGAAGTAGTAGAAGCAGTGAAAAAGATTATAAAAGGTTCCTCGAAATAGCCCTCGGATCCGGCTTTGAACTCGAAACGCATTTATTAATTGCAGAAAAGGCCTGCTACGGCCCCAAAGAGGTAAGAGACCAAATGCTAAAAGAGGTTGATGAAGAACAAAAAATGCTTATCGCCTTTATAAAAAAGCTTGAAAATTAAGCAGTTCCGGCTCACAGCTCATAGCTCACAGCTCACAGCTCATTTTAATTTGGAATTATCGCGACCCGCACCTACCTTTGCCGTCCGCAAAAAAGAAAAGTTATGAACGCAGCAGTTCAATTTGTACACGATCAATTGACAACCCAGAAGAACCACCCTAAATTCAAGGCTGGTGACAATGTAACTGTTAAATATAAGATCGTTGAAGGTGGTAAAGAGCGTATCCAGGATTTCCGTGGAGATGTGATCAAATTACAGGGAAATGGCGCTACGGCTTCATTTACCGTACGTAAGATATCTGATGGTATTGGTGTTGAACGTTTGTTCCCGATACTTTCTCCTAACGTGGATTCTATCGTTTTGAACAAAGCCGGTAAAGTACGTCGCGCTAAATTGTACTACCTGCGTGAGCGCAGTGGTAAAAGTGCCCGTATCAAGGAAAAACGTTTCTAGAATTGCCGTGCTTTTTAAAGCATGGGGTTTAAAAATAAATTCAGGCGAAAGTTTAGTATATGCTAAACTTTCGCTTTTTTATTGTGTCATAAGCTGGTATTTCAGATTATTTAATTGCAGAACATTTGTTTTGTCTTAACTTCGAACCTCTTAAAACAATTTTTATGGGCAACTTAGGATTTCAAGAAATTTTGATCATTGCGGTAGTAGTACTCGTGTTATTTGGTGGTAGAAAAATCCCTGAATTTATGAGGGGATTAGGTAAAGGTATCCGTGAGTTCAACGATGCGAAAAGCAACGTGAAAAAAGAACTGGAAGAAGGTATGAAAGAAAAGGACCAGACTACCACGACTACACAACCGTAATTCATCTCTACCAAAAGCATTTTAGCCTTTGTTTCGCTACAGCACAATCAAAGACTATCATACAGCATTACAGAACGGCCAAACCACCTGCGTGGAGGCCGTTCGTTGTTATTTAGAGACCATCCGTGCTAAACAACATCTTAATGCTTTCCTGGAAGTGTATGAGACCGAAGCGCTGGAACAGGCGTCAGCACTGGATCTCCGGCGAAATGCCAATGATGAGCTCTCTCTTTTACATGGTGTTGTGGTTGGATTGAAAGATGTGATCAGTTACAAAGGGCACCATCTTTCCGCAGCTTCACAGATCCTCGGAAATTTTACGGCGGTTTATAATGCAACTGTTGTTGATAAATTATTAGCAGCGGGCGCCATCATTATCGGCCGGCAGAATTGCGATGAATTTGCGATGGGAAGCAGCAACGAAAATTCTGCTTTCGGAACAGTAAAAAACAGCCTCGATGAAACGCGCGTTCCCGGTGGTTCTTCAGGTGGATCTGCCGTTAGTATTAAAGCCGGTATGTGCATGATCAGTTTGGGAAGCGATACCGGTGGATCGGTTCGCCAGCCTGCTGATTTTTGTGGCGTGGTAGGAGTGAAGCCAACCTATGGAAGGATCTCACGCTACGGGTTGATCGCCTATGCATCTTCGTTTGACCAGATCGGAATTTTTACTAACTCGGTTGAAGATGCGGCCCTTGTTTTAGAGGTTATCTCCGGTCCGGATGATTTCGACAGCACGGTTTCTCAACAGGAAATACCGGCCTATTCAAAAGAACTTGAAGCGCCCGGGAAAAAATATCGAATAGCTTATTTTAAAGAGTCCCTTGAAAATCCGGCTTTGGACCCTGCCATCAGGGCTGGGATTGAGGCGTTTATAGAAAAATTAACAGGTTTGGGCCATGAGGTTAAATCAGTTGATTTTGAGTTACTTGAACATGTTGTTCCAACATACTATGTTTTAACAACTGCCGAGGCTTCCAGCAATTTATCGAGATTTGATGGGGTGAAATTCGGCTATCGCGCAGAGATAGCGGATGGCGATCTCACAGAATTATACAAGGCATCCCGCAGCCAGGGTTTCGGCAAAGAAGTACAGCGCAGGATCATGCTGGGAACCTTTGTACTCAGCGCAGGTTATTTTGATGCTTACTTTACTAAGGCTCAGCAGGTTAGACAACTATTGTGTAACCGCACCAAAGAGATATTTACTGATTTTGACGCGATCATTTCACCCACGGTTCCCTCACCTGCTTTTAAAATAGGCGAAAAAAGCAGTGACCCGGTCGAAATGTTCCTGGCTGATATTTATACTGTGTTCGCAAATCTTGTGGGAATTCCGGGAATTTCCATCCCCCTTTTCAAACACCCTAATGGGATGCCCTTCGGGCTCCAGGTTATGACTTCTCACTTTAATGAGTTACCTTTGCTCCGCCTTTCGAAAGAGTTTATGCTTATCGCTGATTAAACTTATAAGGTACTACGGAGGTCTAATTCTCGCATTCCCACCAAACCTGCTGCTTCCAAAACTGCCACTGCATTTTGATCAAAGCGTAACTGCCATTATTAAATCAAAAATGAAACAGTAGCCTATGAAATGGTTCAGAATCACCTTC
>JAQBNJ010000096.1 GCA_028288645.1 Sediminibacterium sp. | reverse complement strand
TTCCTCCCTTGAATACCGCTTTTGGTTTTGGCGGAGTGGGTGTTGGATTTGAAACTACCGGGTTATCTTTTTTTGCTTTTACAGGTGGCGCAACAATAGGTTTTTTGGCTGGCTTTACGGCTTTGGTAATCGCCGGTGCCTCGCCGTCTGCAGATTCATCGGTATTTATTTTGGGTTGGTCGCTGGCCTGCTGGGCTGTTTTAGGCGGAGCACTTTTTACATCTTCATTTGCAGAAGGTTCGCCGGGTATTTGTGGCGCCACATCGCCTAAACCTGTTTCGCTGTTACCGAGGTTCACTTCTATGCCTTCTCCAAACTCGGGAACAGGGATCTGCGGAAGTTGCCATTGCATAAAAAAGAAAAGAATGAACAGCAATGCACAGATCATTGCCGTATAAGCCGAAGCTTTCATGTTCTTTTCCCGCTCGAAAGAAGCCGCCATGGACTGGTAATTGGTCATATCAAATGTACAGGTATCGGGAATGGTAAGTTCCGATGTTGAAAATTACATCGGGAGGGAGTGGGTAATCCACTTTTGGGGTATAAATAAAGGTTAAGATTGGGTTGGCCCGCTGTATTTCCTTTCGATAAAAGAAAAACGAAGAAAAAAAGCGTTTTCGAATGTCAGGGTCGCTTCTTTTCTTCGTTTCTATTCTATTGAAATTTTATGTGTGAGCGTGTCAGGACTATTGTAAGGTATCGATAGATCAGTGCGCTACATGAAAAAAGCATCATACCCAAACCGCAGCAAAGTAACGGTAATGATCACCAGGAAAAATACGCGGATGAATTGGTTTCCCTTAGAGATGGCGAGCCTTGCCCCCAACATTCCCCCGAACCCGTTGCAGGCAGCCATCGGCAGGGCCACTTTCCAGAGAATAGTGCCCTTTAGCAGGAAAAGAATGATGGAACCGAAATTGGTGGACAGGTTGATGAGTTTCGCGTTGGCGCTGGCATGTAAAAAATCAAATCCCAATAAAGTAATGAACGCAAGTACCAGGAAACTTCCTGCGCCCGGCCCGATAAATCCATCATAAAAACCGATACCGATACTGATCAGTAGCGCATAGCCCAGTTCTTTCTTCGGCGAATGTGTTTTCTGCGTATGCTGTCCGAAGTTCTTTTTGCCGTAAGTATAAATGGCAACGATGATGAGCACGATAAAAATAACTGGTTTCAGAAAACGGTTGCTCACCAGGGTAAGTACTTCAGAACCCGCGAAGGCTGCGATAAATGCAGTGGCGCACATGATACCTGCCAAACGCCAGTTCAGTGTTACTTTTCTTACATACTGTATCGTTGCGAAACCGGTGCCCGTGAATGCAGGGATCTTTAGAGAGCCGATCACTGTGGCTACAGGAAATTGCGGTAGAAGCACAAGTGAAGCGGGTGTCTGTATCAAACCGCCGCCGCCCACGATCGCATCAACAAAACCGGCTGAAAAAGCAAACAGGCAAAGTAAGATCAGGGTGAATGTGGTCATTGGAGTGCAAGATAAGGAGCTGATAGGTATTAGGCGTTAGCTATTAGGTTTTAGCAGAACAGGCTGGCTGGAGTCGAGGCTTTATCATTTCTCACCGCCAAAGGCTCACTGCTAAAACCTAATAGCTAACGCCTGATACCTAGTACCTAACCGCTTTTCCTCGCATTCGCCAGTAACAATCCAAGTACCACAAGCAGTCCACTGATAATATGAATGTTTGTGATCTCTTCACCCAGTAACCACACCGCTTCCAGCGTACTGAAAATAGGAATCAGGTTGCCAAACAAAACCGTTCTTCCCGCACCTAATTTCTGTAAAGCAATGTTCCAGCAAAGAAAGGCGATCACGGAAGTGCCGGCGCCTAAATACAGGATCACACTGAATAACGACCAGCTCCATTGCGTGGTCCCACCCAAAAACAGTTCACCAATGAAAAACGGAAACAACATAATAGTGCCTAATGCAAATATCACGAAGAGGAAATTCAATGCCGACAGGGTTTGTGTTCGCCTCTTCACAAGGATATTGTACATCGCAAAAGCAAATGCACCAACCAATACCCAAATATCACCCGTCGAAAAATGAAAACCCGCCAGCGTTTGCCAACTGCCTTTTGATATCAATAAAACAATTCCGGCGATGCATATGATCATCCCCGCTATACGGAAACCGCTTAATCTTTCTTTCAGAAATATCACCGCCAGTATCGTAGCAAAAATGGGAGAGGAGGTGGTACCGATCAATGCAAGATTGATGGCTGTGGTATAGTGTCCCGCCACATATACACAGGTATTAAAAATGGTGATACCCGTTAAAGAGACCCAGCACAAATATTTCCAGTTAACACGAACCAATTCTTTTTCTTCCCGGTATGTTTTCCATGCAAAGGGTGCAATGATAATCGTTGCCATTAACCATCTGTAAAAAGCCAGGCTAACCGGACCGATCTGCGCACTCACACCCCTTGATATAATAAAATTACCCGACCAGATGATCACCGCGAGAATTGCGAGGAGGATGCCGAGGTAGCTGTCTTTTTTGGAATCGTTGGGCATTATTATAAAGCGAATATAGAATATGCATGCTTACCTATAGTTCTAAAAATTTCACGCAAAGGCGCGAAGGGGCAAAGGCGCCAAGTCTAATCGGGAACTAATTTTTTTTTACGCAGACATAGTGATTTTCTTTGCGCCTTTGCTCCTTAGCGCCTTTGCGTGAAATCTTCTCCTCATGCATACAACTCGCCACCCGCAAAATCATGCTCATAATCTCCCCTGATCCTTTCCATCGATGGATTAAAATAACCAAAACGAAGTTTCGGAAATTCTTCGCGGATCAGTTCCATCAATTGTTTTACACCAAGCATTTCGCCGGTCTCATGCACACCGATCTTGCCCATGTACCAGTCGGGATCGATATTGAAATTGCGCCATTGGATCATCTTAAGATCGGTATCGATGATGAGTTTGCGGAGCGCCTCATATTCTTCAACACTGTCCGTCATGCCGGGGAATACAAAGTAGTTGATGCTTGTCCAGCCGCCATAACTGTTCATCACTTTCAGGCTCTCGATGATATCTTCAAACTGGTAATTATTCGGGCGGTAATACGGTTCGTAAATATGTTTTCTTGCCGAGTTAGTGCTTACACGGATACTGTTCAAACCCGCTTCACATAAGGCTTTCACGGCATCTGGTTTGGAACCGTTGGTATTGATATTGATGCTTCCCTTATCGGTATGCTTGCGTATTTCGATGATCGCTTCGCGGATGGTTTCCCACATGAGTAGCGGTTCTCCTTCACAGCCTTGTCCAAAACTAACGATCGGGTACGGCGCATGGATCAAATGCGGAACAGTGAACTCAACGATCTCTTCGGCCATGGGTTTGAACGTGAGCCTGTCCTGTGTAGATACGATCGTTTCTTCTTCCGGTTGAAAAGAGATACAACCGATACAATTCGCATTACATGCAGGGGATGTGGGAACCGGGCATTCCCATCTACCCAAAGAAAAATTACGCGCTGCGGGGCAATTATACGTCATGCAGCAATTCTCCATCAAATGTTTTACCAGGCGGTTCTCAGGATAGGCCTCCAGCAAATGATGCGCGCCCTGTTTGATCTTTGTATCATCATATCCCGCACATTCCTGTCTTATATCTTTTTCGATACGTACAGCGGGAACATAATTTTTATTATTCAGCCAACCCACCGCCGTATAACAAAACAG
>JAQBNJ010000086.1 GCA_028288645.1 Sediminibacterium sp. | reverse complement strand
CATTCGTGATGGCAGTGCCGCGTAAAGAGGGGCATATTGTGCTGGATATGGCCATGTCGCAATACTCTTACGGCAAACTTTGGGGAACAAGGGACAAAGGCCAGAAACTTCCCTATGCCGGCGGGTTTGACCACGATGGAAATATTACCGATGATCCCGGCGCCATTGCAGAAACGCGGCGCATCTTACCGATGGGTTATTGGAAAGGTTCGGGGTTTGCTGTGCTGCTTGATTTGATCTCTGCACTTGTTTCAGGGGGGCTCACTACTGCGGGCATCGATAAAGCCAACAAAGGAAGTGGCGGCAGCAGCAACCAGGTATTTATCGCCATCAATCCTTTACAGATCAACACGCAGGAATTTATTGATAATGCATTGGGTGAAACGATTGCCCAGATCAAATCATCTGTTCCAGCGAAAGAGAATGGCGAAATATTTTTTCCCGGCGAACAATCTGTAAAAACAAGAAAAGAAAATAGCGAACTTGGAATACCGGTTGATGATAAAGTTTGGGCCAAGGTAAAAGCTCTTGCGAATATTGAACACTGATCAAGGAATATTGAATGTAGAAGTGGGGCCTCCGAACAGTTCGCTTGTCGGTGTTCAACACTTCAAAATTCATCACTCCTTGTTCAGTGTTCAATATTCAAACCCTACAACATAATCACTCCACATGAAAGCACTCTGCGTACAATCTCCCAATAATATTGTCATTGAAGAACGCCCCATGCCCGCGATCAATTCTCCAACAGAAGTTTTGATCAAAGTAAAAGCCGGCGGTATCTGCGGATCGGATGTACATATTTATCATGGAACCTCTTCAGTAGCAACTTATCCACGGGTGATCGGGCATGAGATTGTTGGTGAAGTGGTAGAAACAGGAAATGGCGTAAAAGATTTTTCCGTCGGCGACCGCGTGATCATGGACCCTGTGATCAGTTGTGGCGACTGTTATCAATGCCGTATCGGCCGTCGGAATGTTTGTGGCAAACTGAAAGTAAGATCGGTGCATGTTGATGGCGGTTACCAGGAATATATTGTGGTTCCGCAGGAAAGTATTTACCATATCCCCTCAGATCTTTCCTGGGAAGAAGCCGTGATGATCGAACCGTTTACCATTGCGGAACAGGTTTGTTCGCGTGCAGGTATTACAAAAGAGGATATTGTTTTTATCATGGGCGCGGGACCGGTTGGTTTAAGTATTTTAAAAATGGTGAAGCTATATGGAGCAACCTGTTTTATTTCTGATGTGATGGATTACAAACTAAATGCAGGAAAGGAATATGGTGCCGATATTGTGATCAATGCAAAAGAAGTTGCTGTTAAAGAAGAGATCCTGAAACTCACCGAAGGAAACGGCGCCACAGTAGTGATCGATGCAGCATGCACCACAAGATCATTTGAACAGGCGCTCACCTATGTATGTTCTGCAGGGCGTGTGATCACTTTAGGATTTGGCAAGGACCCTTCCGCCATTAATCAATTAAGCATCACCGCGAGAGAAATAGACGTAAGGGGATCAAGACTACACAACAACAAATTTCCAGCAGTGATCGATTATTTCAGATCGGGAAAATTACAGGTGAAGGATATGATCACGCATCGTTTTGATTTTACGGAGATACATGATGCATTGGGTGTAATTGAAGATCCGGAGATCGAGAATGGGAAGGTGGTTTTGTTTTTTTAGCTCTTTAGTCCGGCCTATTTATAATGCGGTTTGCACATAACTGACCGGGTTGATTCTTTTGATTCGCTGAATATTTAGTATTTTTACAACATGAAAGTGCAGGACGTTATATACAAAGGCAACTATAGCATCCAGGTTTCATTTGATGATGGGACTATGGGCATTGTTGATCTAAGCGACCTTGTACAAAAAGGAATTTTTGAAGAATTAATGGACCAGTCGATATTCGCCAAAGTATATACTACCGGTTATTCTATTGCCTGGTCTGAAGAATTGGAAATTGATGCTACAGCAATTTATGCAGAGTTGTCGGGAAAAAATCCGGCAGATGCTTTTACATCTATTCCTTCCCATGCCACAAATTAGTTACTTCCTCGGCGTGATCATCAGAATGTTTTACCGTGATCATAATCCACCACATTTTCATGCAGTTTACGCACAATATGAAGCATTGATAGACATTGAAAAAAATGAACTTTTCAGTGGATATCTTCCTCCACGTGTTTTAGGAATCGTAACCGAATGGACCGCGTTACATCAAAAAGAGTTAATGGATAATTGGCAACGTGCCAGGAACCAGGAGAGATTAATGAGCATTGAACCATTGGTTTGATCTTCCCTGATCATTTTCCGGAAATCTTTTTCGAATTTTTATTTTTGAATTTTTACTTGCCACATGACCAAACAAGAACTCCTCCTCGAACTCCAACACCAAACATGGGTAGCGCTGAAATCATCTGCCACGCATGGCATCGGCGTATTCGCTATCCGCGATATTCCTAAAGGAACGCGCAGTATTTTTTCTAAAGACACCGGCAACTATATTCCTTTAAGCTTTGCAGAAGTGGAGCAGCTTCCCCCTCATTCCAAAAATTTCATTGAAACTTATTATCTGTATGATGAGACCCACTATTTCATCCCCACGCATGGCTGCAAGGTTATGGACATGGCGAATTACCTGAACCATTCATCGGCACCCAACATTATTTCTGTTGAAGAGGGCCTTTGGTTTGAAGCGGTGAGGGATATCAAAGAAGGAGAAGAATTGTTTGTGGATTATGGGGAGATCGTGGAAGGAACGGAGGGGTATTGAATATTGAATATCGAACAGGGAATGTTGATTGTTGAATGATGTGCAGCCTCAAATATTATTCGTTCCCAGCTTGCCCTTTATATCTTCATCTCCCTGATGGAATGCTTTTTTAATGCATGACCCTAAACAGAACTTATGCCAAACTGGTTAAGAACATTACTCGCCGGATGGGGCGCTTCTAAATGGGGAGGCGGATGCCTCGGTACCATCCTGGTTTTTGTGATATTGTATTGGTTATTGGGACATGTGGGATGCAACTAGTAAGTAGCGAATTTGCAGTAAGCTGTCAGGCGTTAGGTATTAGCTATTAGCATTTGCGCATTATACAACCGGCACTTCTATCAATAATAATATCGCTTCATTACTAAGCGCTTCAAATTCAATTGTGTCAAAGTTGTTAAGTGCAAGTCCATCCCTCGCATGCAGTAACCTGTCTTCCACTTCAAATGCTCCTTCAATAACAAAAGCGTAGAGTGTGCAGGATGTATCCTTTAATACATACCTGTCTTTGCTTCTTCCCATGTATTTTCCTATGCTTACGCGGGGATAACCCCGGCCGGTAGTAAGTGCAAGCATTTTATCCATATTATTTTCGAAACTAAATGCGTGCAGGATAAGTGCAGCGGCCGGTAACAGGGCCGGTGACCTGAACCATAGCTGCAAACAATTGACCATTTCCTGTTCTTCGTTATAGGGATTGGCAATATTGAGTTTTGTTCCGGCAGGCGCATTCCTGGCGAGTAACTGGCCGGCGTAGATAAATGTATCGTTACAGGTAACGGCTCCTACAACGGGTAATAACAATACCTGTGTATGTTCTTCTGTTTCCAATTGCAAGGAATGCCCGCCTGCAATGGCATCATCATTCAATACATACAAACTACCAACCGGTTGGCGGTGCACATTTTGATAGTTGCCGAAATTGAACGTGTGAAAACTTCTGAACCAATCAAGTTCATGTTTGCCGCGCGTATCATTGAGATAGATCTTTGCTTCCTGTTGCTTGTTCATGAGAAATCAATTAGTAATTAATAATTAGTAGTTAATAATTACGTCTATAGGAATAGTTTTCGTATACAAAGGGAACAGAGCCTTTATGGCGCTGCTCCCATTTGTGATCGGGGGGAATGGTCACTAATATTTTATCAGGCAGATACTGTTACAAGATGCGTAAGTGTATAACCTGCTGATACGCTTCCTGAAACCGTTGCCAGCTCACTGGCAAGTGAATCTGAAAAAACGTTATCGCTTGTGTTTGATGTATCCTGTTTTCCTTTTTTATAGTAATTGGTAGCAGTTGTATAAACCGTATCACATACATCTGTCGGGAACGCGATCTGTGTGATCATTAAAGAAGTTCCGCCTGCACTGTACACATGTACATGAATATGCGGCGCCCTTCCTGAATACCATCCCGGGAAAACAGAAGTAAAGCTTACGAGCCCGCTTGCATCTGTTACCTGGCGGCCGCGTAAAAAATGCACGGATGTATAATTCGTGGACTGCATAGATGTTCCACCATATTCTGAATAATTGCCATCCGCATCGCAATGCCATATATCTACAATGGCGCCAGCCAATGCGGCACAACTGTTATTTTTATTATTGATCGTGATCCTGATCGTAAAAGGAACGCCTGTTCTGTCGCTCACAATATTTGAACTTACCAGGCTGGATGGAGTAACTGTTGGAAAAGGTCCCGCGGTTTCTACCGGAGCCAATGTACAACTGCCGGACGTGGTGCCGGTTGATGTAGAAGTGGAGGCCGCCGCTGCATCAGCCGTTTTACTACAACCTCCCATCAGTGGAAGAATAAAGCTTGCGCCCAATGCGGTCATTCCCTGTTGCAGAAATAATTTACGGTCCATAATGTATGATTTAAGTTTTGATGATTTTTAAAAACAGCCCGACCAAAGCCGGGCTGCTGCTTAGCCCTATTGTTTCCAGCCATAGAAACTATTTCGAAATGCCATTTGCCTTTGATCAGTTCCTGCTGATTGATTCCCTATACACTGCTGTTGTTGCCCGGCAATTTGTGTCTGTCGATGAATCCGGTTTTTGTGTCGATTAATGCTTCATTCAAAACCCTTCTTTGCATCCCTTGCGCAGTCCTGGCGAACTTTGCGTTCCAGCCTTACACCGGGAAGAAAAGCGGGAACGCAATGAACGCAGAGGTTACGCAAGGGACGCAAAGGCAATTCAATAATCAAAATTACATGCGGGTATCACAAACAGAATTGCTGTGTCGTTCAAACGGGAAAATGTGTCGGAGAAAGTTTTGTTACCCCCCGGCCGGGACGCTCAGGCGGCCTGAATGGCTATGAACGATCATCGCCCCTTCTTCATCCATTCATTAATGAACGCTACATAAGAATCACTTACGGGTAACTCAGCACCATTGGCCAGCGTAAGTTTTCGATTGAGTATAGACTGTACTTTATTTACGGGAACAATATAGCTTCGGTGGATGCGTTGAAATTTTTCTTCGGGTAATTTTTCCAGCACTGCTTTTAACGTCATTAAAGTAAGCACCGGTTTTACATTGGTTAAATGTATCTTGATATAATCTTCCAGCCCTTCTATATAATCGATCTCGTTCATTTCTATTTTAACCATGCGATATTCGGACCGCACAAAAAAATGCTCATCAGTAGCTGCTTTTGCCGGGTATTTTACTGCGTGAAAATCGATCACACGCCTCGCGGCTTTTAAAAACCGTTCGAATGAAATGGGTTTTAATAAATAATCCACTGCTTCGAGCTCAAACCCTTCGAAAGCAAATTTCTTATAGGCTGTTGTAAAAATGGTGGCCGGTTTATCTTTCAGCGAGCGCACCAGTTCAATGCCTGTAATATCCGGCATATTGATATCGATAAAAAGAAGGTCGATCGTATTCGCACGTAAAAACTCACCACCTGTGATGGCATCATCAAAAGTTTGTACCAGTTGCAGTTCCGGCACACGTTCAATATATTGTTTGATGAGCTCGAGCGCCAGTGGCTCATCATCTATGGCGATACATTTTAATTGCATTCTCTTTTTGTTTCTTTGGTGTTTAGCGTTCAGGGCGCTTGCGGTCTGGGCGCTGGAGCGACCTGAACGCTAAGCGTCCCGACCGTTAGCTATATAATGATAATTGAACAGTGAACATTCCGTTCTCTCTTGTTATTTCAAGTTTGTGTTTTCCCGGGTATAAATGTTCCAGCCGTTTTTTTGTGTTATCAATACCAATGCCTGTTCTTTCTATTTTCCTGTCCGTAGCAAATAACGGGTTCTGCGTTAGAAAATCTATCCTGCTTTCTGTTGCAAGCAGTTTTATAACAAGGCTGCTATGCTCGTGGTTGCTGGTTCCGTATTTAAAAACGTTTTCGATAAATGTCATCAATATCAAGGGTGTGATCTTTTTGTTCTCCAGGTCGCCCGTTACCGTATATTCCAATGATACTTTTTTCCCGAGCCGCAATTTCTGCAGGTCAATATAATCAGTTATACAATCCACTTCGCTTTGCAGTGATACATAATCTTCGTTCACATCATCTGTTACATAACGCATGATGTTCGATAGTTTCATGATGGTTCCGGCCGTATTCTCATTTTTTGTAACGGCCATCGAATAAATATTGTTCAGCGTATTGAACAAAAAATGCGGGTTGATCTGCGCTTTCAGAAATGAGAGTTCTGCATTTGCCTTATCAGCTTCGGCCCTTGCCGCACGCTCTGTTGTTTCGCGCCATTTCCGCGTGAGATCCATTGCCACGCTCAGCGTGATGATCATGATAAACAAGGTTATGCTGATAATATCGATCCCACGGTTTCCGCCTCTTGGCCCGCCGCGCATTTCGTTTGGAGGTGATCCGAATTTAATATCCTGCGGAGGAGGCTGGCGCATCCTGTTTTCCATTGGCAGGCCGCCACGTGTGCTGAATATCAGTTGTTCAAAAGGCTTTACTTTAAAAACACTCAGCACCAGTAAAAGCATTAAAATAAAATAAACCAGCTTTCTTTTTTTTGCAAATAATTGCGGCAACAGGAAATAACTGTGCAGGTAAAATATCGCCACATAATAAAAACTGAACTGCCAATAGTGGTAATGAGAAAGGATGTCCAGGAGGCTGGTATTGTTCCTTGATTGTCCCAATATAAAAACCAGCGGCAGGCACTGGAAAAGCAGCCAGCCGGTAATATGTGTCGCAAGAACGGGTAACCTTAGCTGCTTCATCTGGCAAAGAAAGTTAGGCTTTGTGGCTCAGAAGACCATGTATCGGTTAGGG
Source organism: Sediminibacterium sp. (assembly GCA_028288645.1). Classification (GTDB taxonomy): domain Bacteria; phylum Bacteroidota; class Bacteroidia; order Chitinophagales; family Chitinophagaceae; genus Sediminibacterium. The sequence continues at coordinate 208 of JAQBNJ010000086.1, read as the reverse complement.
GATGGTTTGTATAGACGAAAGGAATTTTGAACACTGAACAGGGAATTTTGAATGTTGAAGGGGGGACGCCGTTGTTCTGTCTTCACAACAATATTGGTGACCTTGCTTTGATGGAAGCAATCTCTTTATACATAATTATTTATTAAATGTTTAGCATTAACCCGTTTTTCTTTCATTTCAGGGTTACTTTTTATCCAAAAATGTATTA